>JAYRHO010000202.1:0-3878 GCA_041907245.1 Saccharospirillaceae bacterium | reverse complement strand
TTGTGCGTGTTGATCTAACAGTTGCTTGCTGACCACTGGGCTGATTATTTTCTCGATCTGAGCTTTCACCCGATCTTCGCTCGCGCCTTGTTGCAACAAAGGATTAAGCACCTTAAACATCTGATCCAAACGTGCAGGAACAGACACCGTAGTAGGGGTAAGATTGCCGCCCTGATACACCTTGGCGGACACTTCCAAATTCAGCAATTGCTGGCTTTTAATTTGCCGCTGTCTGGCACTGAGCTTCTCGGCTTCACTATTGGGTAACGCGGAGGGGGCGGGCATCAATACGGGCGCGTCCTGTTTGGTGTCAACAGGAAGCCAGCCCGCGCCGATATTCAAGACATTACTGGTTAAGTTGGTACGCACATGCTGGAGCAGCTCGTCACGCAGATGCCACATACGATAGGGGCTTTGCTGCATAACGATGCGCTGAAAACCCGCTAAGCGGCGCGCATCTTCGTTATCGGGCAAGCCTGGCATGCGGTTTTTTATATAGGCCAAAGTAGGCTTATTTACGCTTTTGGCGTGGACGTATTCTCGGTGCAAATAGCTGATGCCCGTCGGAGTCATCGGGCCGTAATCGTCGCCCAGCAACAAAATAAAAAGATCGGCACATTCGATTTGGCCACGAATTAAATCCCAATTATAAGGACTGGCATCTTCACGATAGATCAAGCCAATATCAAACATGCCCAGTCGAGCCATGACGCGCTGTATTTCGTAGCGCTCCAGATCAAGCCCCTTGGCATTGGAGGCGAGATAAACCAAAAAACGCTTTTTACTTGCTGTGCTCACTCTGCGGCCTATTTACCAATTCGTACCCAACGCCTGCTCGGCTACATCATTTAATGGCCGCGCAATCAAACCTTTAGGGGTCAACTTCACCGCATAAACCGCCCCATTCACTAAAGGCATATACACGGCACTGCCATACTGAGCATCCAACCAAAAGCCATGCTTATAAAGCAAAGACCACAGATCAAAGCCCGAAGAAGGATGCAAGTTATACAAAGTGCGCTCGTCATTGCGCTCTTGTTCTAAGGAAAGATAACGGCCTGATAAGCGATCCAGCCGATATAAAGGCGTCGCCCCTAAAGCCGCAATGGGACCTTGCCAAGTCAGCAGGCGCACATCGAGTTGCCATTGGTCGCCACGAATACGAAAGCGTTGCTCTTTGCCTTGGTTATCGGCCAAGGTCAGATCGAACTCTTGCGGCCCCATTTCATAGGTACTTACCGTGACCAGTGGGCTTTCTTTATTGAGGGATTGATAGCTCCAGATATCCCAGAGCGAGAAAAACAAAAAGATGGCTAAGGCCAAGAGCGCAAAGCCTGCACTGCCCTTTAACCATTGCACAAACCAATCGCGCTGCCACCAAAATACGGCCATCGCCATTAATGCTAGGCAAATAAGCAGCACAAAAATAAAAGTTAAACTTCCTTGTAGCATGTTAGCCCCTGAGTAATTTGACGCTTTCTACAACCAACTTCAAGGCATCCTCGGCACCCGCACCAGGGATATCAATGGAGTCGAGATAATACTCAATCGCGGAGATGGCATCGGCAAAGGCCTCCATACTGGCTTGTGTCGGCGGATTGCTGGCCTCTAAAACCTGTTTGCGAATAAAACGGTCCATTTCGAGCAACATTTTGTACGCCTGCGCATTCTCCAAAAACATCATTGCGCCAGCCACGTCCACCAGATTTTTACCAATGTTGTTTATATGCAACTTATCGTTATTGCTGTCGATGTAAGAGCTGATTGCGCGCTTAACCATGCCCAAAGCCGCCAAAGACTCACCGACTAAGGCAATGCGCGCTTCTTTTAAACTTAAGGGGTCAACGAGCGCTTTTTTATCCAAGCCCGTTTGCGTTAGAGTGCGGACATCTTGCTCTATTTGCAAAATATCATCTGCCAAGGGCACCAAATTCGCTTTAACGCCTGCCATGCCTTGTTTTTTCACTCGAGCCAATACAGTGCGAGTACGTTCTTGCGCCTGAGCCAGATTGGCGACGACTAACGTATCGGCAATACGATTTAGAGCGCTGCACAAGTCGTTGAAATTTTGCTCGTTGATATCGGTGCGCTCAAAAATATCGACCAAATCCTTGATGCTTTGCAGCTCCTCTTGCAGCGCTTGTGCTAAGGAATCCAGCGCAGACTGATCGGGGCCGTTCAAACGCGCGCGCACCAGTGCCAATTTGGTTTCACGAATTTCGCCCGTTACCTGAAAGGTTTGCTGCAAGCGCTGCAACAGGTTGGAGTCAGGCTCGGCAATGGCTACCAGATATAAAAACTCTTTTAGCAGCCAATCGGGGCTTTTTCTAAAAAAGCTTTGCTTTCTAAGTCTTGCACGCGGCGCACTTGGCGATCGAGCGCGCCCAGTAAAGACAAGCGTTGCGCCGTCATTTCAAATTTTTCTTGAGCCAAGGCTTCTAATGCGCCAGACACCACATACCAAAACAGCCAAGCAGTATTGCCTCGGCTAAGTTGCTCGAAGCGGCGTACTGCGCGCGACATAATTACCAAAGGCCCACGGCGACCATTGCCGCGAATTAAGCCCAGCAAACCCAGCTGAAAGAGCTGACGAGCGCGGCGATAAGGAAACGCATCCACCGCAACGGGTGTGGGCTGAGCAATCTGCGGGCGCAAATTGGCAATAAAGAAATACGCCTCAGGCAAAGGCACGTCTTTGCGTTCTTTGCGCACGACATTGAGCGTGGGAACTAAAAGGCTAGGCGCTAAAGGCTCACCTTGACTGGCCAAATCCAAATAACGTTTGAGATAAAGAATGGCTTGAGTAAACGCCCCTAAGGTTTGCAGCGTCAAAGGCTGATTGCGCAAAGCGCGACCTGTTTCAGCCAATTCCTCACACAAACGTTCACCCACACGGAAGTTCAACATTTTGAACGTACCACGGAGTTGCTGCACTTCTTCCAAGAAAGCACGCAGCATTTCAGGGTTGTTTTGCTCGCCCAAAGCATCAAGATGCGCGGCGGCTTGCTCAAGAGAGCTAAATAATTCGGTTTTTACCAGCTTAAGGGCGGAGGAAAAACCAAAGGCTTCACTGCCAGCTAAGATATCAGTCATGTCCACTTATTCTTTATCGGTTTGCGTTTTATTCTAACGACTTAGCCCACAAAGGCGAAGTATTTTCATTAGAGCCCAAAGCCGAGCGTCTGTCTTGCTGTTATTGCACAGCTTGCCCATCTTGTCGCCAAATTGCCTGACCGCTCTTTTTATCCAACAACTTCAAAAAATCTTCATGCGCATCAAGCTCTTGCGCACTGGCCTTAATAACGCGAAGCTCTGCACCCTCCAAGGCGATATCCGCGAAATCCAGCACCGTATCTTGTGCTTCGGTTTCTTCTTCAGCAACCAGCTCCAGCGCCGTTTGCCCACCCGTCAACATCAAATAGACGTCAACCAGTATCTCCGCGTCCAATAAAGCACCGTGTAATTTACGGTGACTATTATCGATTTCAAAACGCTTACAAAGCGCGTCCAACGAATGACGAGAGCCTGGAAATAAATCCCGCGCCAAGGCCAAAGTGTCTAAAACCGTGCAGATTTCTGTGGTTTTACTTTGCCCTAGCAACGAAAATTCGTAGTCCATCATGCCAATATCAAACGCGGCATTGTGTGCGACCAGCTCCGCCCCTGCTATAAATTGGCGAAACTCGTCTACTATCTGGCCAAACTTGGGGGCTTTTTGCTCTTCCAGCCACTCAATCGATATACCGTGTACTCGCTGTGCCTCGGGGTCTATGGCGCGCTGAGGATGAAGATACACATGAAAAGTGCGCCCTGTCGGTTTGCGCTCTATCAGCTCCAAACAACCAATTTCAACAATACGATGCCCTTCACCGATCCCT
>JAYRHO010000201.1:0-5220 GCA_041907245.1 Saccharospirillaceae bacterium | reverse complement strand
GTAATTTGGGCAAAAAAGCTACGATGGATTTGTTTGGTAAAGTGGATTTCAAAACCCTGCATTTTGTTGGCCATTCTGTCGGCAATTTAGCCGCAGCGCCTTTCTTGGCTTTTGATAAAGATATTAAAACCATCAGTATGCTTGCGCCTTCTGGCGCGACTATGCGCACCTTGGAAGGCTCTAGTGTAATTGGTCCAAAATTGGCTTCAGGCTTAGCCGCTAAGGGCGTGTTACCAGGCACGGAAAATTACTACCGTTTCTTTACCAGTGTGCAAGCGGCGATCGATTCGGTCGAGCCGTTAAATCATGCGCAGGCGATGCGTACTCGTCTTAATGCCAACAATGAAACAGAAGCGCGCCCCATTTATATGGCGGTGATTGCAGGCAATGCTCAAGAAAGTAATAAGCAAGATCAGGTTCTGCCGTTATTTATCGCTAACCAGCCTTTGGCGGGCAGCCAAGCGTTGATTTCAGGCTTGGGTTTGGCGCAAGCCAGTTCCGCCTGGGATAGCAATGCCGCAACCTTGGGCGACGGCACAAAAGCGCTACAAACCGTGATGCATTTCAAACGTGGCGACCATGCTTCTTTCTTGCTACCTAAAGAAGAGGTGCGCGCTAAAAAAGCGTTAGAAGAAAATCGCACTGTTAAAGAAGATGAAATTTTTATTGGTGAAGATGTGCATGCAGAAATGCAGCGCCAAGTGGCGAATTTCTTGAAAAATAATGGCCAAAAACTAACTGAAATTAAATTCACTGCGGTGCAATAAGGAATAAAGGAAAAGGATTATGCAATTGAAAAAATCTCTATGGCTGGCCATTGCGGCCAGCGCCGCGCCTGCTTATGTTTTTGCATCGGGCTTGGAACTCACTCAGCACGGTGCCAAAGAATTGGGGCAAGGCTATGCAGGTACGGCGACGATGTTAGAAGACGCCTCGGCCATCGCTTACAACCCCGCAGGTTTGGTCTTACTGGAAAAATCACAATTCAGTGGCGGCGTTACTTTATTGCATGCGGATTTGGATTACGATGTACGCGTTGTGAGCGAAAAGTTGGAAACCAAATACGGCCTGGCTGCCCGAGAAGTAGCAGGCCCAGGCCAAGGTGAAAGCAAACAATTAAGCCCCGTTCCGCATCTTTTTTTCAGTCAAAAAGTCAATCCTGATACCGCTATCGGTTTAGGGATTTATGTGCCCTTTGCTTCAGGATCCAAATTTCCAGCAGGCTGGGCAGGACGTTATCACTCGGAAGAAACCAACCAAAAAGCCATCAATATTAATCCTGTTATGTCGGTGCGTTTAAATCCGCAGCTGTCATTGGGTATGGGTTTTATCGCGCAGATTTATCAAGCACGTTTAACCAATCAAATTGATTTGGGTTATTTGGTGGTGGAATCTATTTTAGAAAAAGTCGAAGAGAAATCGGGTAATAGCGCGGCGGTCGCGGCCGCTCCGACTTTGTTAACGAATTACGGCTCCAACCCCGATTACCAAGTCACCAATGAAATGGATTTATCCAGCTTGGCCTATGGGTTTAACTTGGGTTTGTTATGGCAGCCAGCGGATTCTTTGCGCTTGGGTTTGAATTACCGCAGCCAGGTTGCGCATGTGGCCAAAGGGAAAGCGGAGCGCCCTACGCTGGAGGCGGCTAATTTTAAAACGGATATGATTGCCACCGTGGCGGGTGATGCAGGTATGAGCGTGGCCGAGGCCACCACCACATTGGAAAAAGCCTTTGATGAACGCGGCGCATTGGGCGGCGACTTGGTTTCCGATGTTATCCTGCCGCAGCTGGTCACAGTCAGTGCGCAGTGGCAGCCCATCAAACAGCTGGCTCTGATGGCCAGTGCCACTTGGACGGACTGGTCGGTCTTTAAAGAAATGCGCCTCGAATACGCCGATGACAGTCTGCGTGGCGGTGCGGATATTACCGGTTCTGGTGATGACGTGCGTCGTCGTGATTTGGTGCAGCCTTTGAAGTTTGAAGATTCACTGCGTTATGGCGTGGGCGTACGTTATCAACCGATTGACGCATTGAAATTGCGCGCTGGTATGAGCTTGGATAACACCCCTATCACCAATGCCGATTATCGCACTCCGCGCGGCCCTGACTCCGATCGTAAAATCTACGGTGTGGGTGCGAGCTATCAGCTTACCAAAGGCTTGGGCGTGGACTTGGCCTACGGCTTGATTCAGATGGAAAAAGCCCCTGTTAATGCCCGTGAAAACCCCGCAGGCACTCAGCATCGCGCCGAAGGTCATTCCGAAGGCTTGCTGACCAACGTGGCAGTGCAAGTGAACTACCAGTTCTAAGCCGCGTTTACTCTCACTGTGGATCCTGCGTCCTGCGACTTCGCGCAGGATGACGCGCGCAGGATGACGGGGTTTTCTGTCATTCCGCGCGCAGTCGCGGAATCCATAACGCCCTTGTCATTCCGCGCGCAGTCGCGGAATCCAGGTTTCATTCACTTTAAAACTACCTCTTATTCCCTCTAGACGCTTGTCTAATAAATGGGCATGCTATGACCTTTCTAAAATAGACAGGTGCATGGACTGTGGCCAAGGAATTAGACAAACGCGTTGAGCGTTCACGAGCTTTATTGATGGATGCGCTGCTGGATTTGATGCGCAGCCAACCCTACAGCAAAATCTCAGTCGCACAAATTTGTGAGCACTCGCAAGTAGCGCGCCCGACTTTTTATCTGCATTACCGTTCTAAAGACGATTTATTTCGCGGCTATATCGAAGTGATGTTTTTAGAGTTTTATGAGCAAACGGAAAAGCACTTTACCCAAACGCCGAAAGCCGACCCGATCATTGGTGAAATTATGTTTCGTCAATGGTCGGACAATCGTGAACTGGCCAAACTGATGGCCACAGACGAAGTCGAAGGGCTTTTGTTAAATGAATTCAAACGCTATGTCGAACGCATTATGCAGCGTTATATCAGCGTGCATAATTTACCCATACAAAATACGCCCTTGCTGCCCTATATTGTAGACTTTATTGCGGGTGCGTCTTTTATGGTCATCATGCGTTGGATTAAAGATGATTTTCCTGTGGATGCACAAAGAATGGGGCAGCTCTATGCTAACCTTGTGCAGCCTGGATTATTGCAGGTCATGCTCAACGGCAAAGTATAAGGAGCTTTATGCGTGTTTATTCTTACCCCGTTATTTTTTTCGATCTCGATGACACGCTAACCAACAAAGACGCCAACACACTGTGGATTAAATGGCGTGCCAAACACGAGCGCTGGGCGCTGGTGGAGGGTTTATTGGCGTTGCTTTCGCTGTATCGCGCCTATAAAAAAGGCAAAATTACCCATGGCCGTTTATCTCAGTATTATCGTACTAAAGCCTACGGTTTAACGGTGGATGAATACCAAGAGCGCGTAGAGCAATTTTTTTTAGAACGCGGACGCATGCATATTTACCCGCAAGCGGCTTCCTTGCTGTTTGCTTATCGGCAAAATGACTGCGAGCTGGTATTGATTACCGCCGCTGATGATGTCATGGCCAGAGCTTATGGCGAGGCTCTGGGCATCGACCATGTTTTAAGTAATCGTTTAGATGTACAAGACGACCGCATAGTGGGGCTGCAAAAACCGCTTTGTTATGGTCACGGCAAAGTAAAATTGGCGAGACAGTTTTTAGAAGAGCGCGGTTTGGATTTTAAGCACTGCGCTTTTTACACCGACAGCCATGCCGATTTGCCACTGCTGCGTGAAGTGGCGCAGCCTGTGGTGTTAAACCCCAATCCGCGTTTAAAAGAAATAGCCGAGCAACAAGGCTGGCCTTGTCTAGACTGGAGAGAAGAGCCAGAGCCTAAAAAAAGGAAAAAATCATGAGCGAAAATTCATTAAAAAATCAAATTATACAGCTGCAACAAGCTTTGGCAGACCACCCTGATTTGGATGCCGAAAGCCATGCCGCCTTGCAAAAAATCGCCATCGAATTAAACAGCATGGGTGTGCGTGCCGAACCCGAGCTCAGTGATTTAATGCAAGAGCAAGCGCTGCATTTTGAGCAAGATTATCCTACCTTGGCAGCGGTGTTACGCCAGATTGTCGATACACTTGGCCGCATGGGCGTATAAGCGCGCATGCGTAAAAGTTGGCCACGCTTTTTTGGGGTTGCGCTGAGCCTTGCGGTGCTTGGGCTAAGTTTAATTAGCCCCACTCCTGTGTGGCTAAAGCGTTTGGATTATTTAATTTACGATCTGCGTTTTAATGCGGGTTTAGAATTAAAAGCACCGCCTGAATTACCAACCCCTATTATTATTGTCGATATCGACGAAGCCTCTTTAGCTCAAGAGGGGCATTGGCCTTGGAGTCGCCAGCGTTTAGCAAAATTGGTTGAAAATTTAGCGCAAGCAGGTGCGGTGGTCATAGGGTTTGACGTGGTTTTTTCTGAGGCCGAACGCAATCCGCTCACGCAACTTCAGCAGCTGTTGCCAGAGGCCAAAAAATTGCCTGAGCAGTGGCGCGATCAGGTGGATGCCGATCGTTATTTCGCACAAAGCTTAAGTGGGACAGAGGCGGTGTTGGGTTTTTTCTTTTTGGATGATGCCAAAATTCAAACAGGGCAATTACCCAAACCCGTGTATGAATTACCCAACAATAATCGCTCTTATGTTCTGATTCAAAAAGCAGGTTTTGCCGCCAATATTCCTTCCTTGCAACAGGCCGCCGCAGGGGGTTTTGTTACCACCTTTACCGATATCGACGGCGTAGTGCGACGCACACCTTTAATAATTCAACATCAAAATAAGCTTTACCCATCGCTGGATTTAGCGATGGCGATGAATTATTTATTGGTCGATAACATTGCAATCTCCAGTGCCGCTGTCGGCCATATTGAGGCTCTGCGTAGCGTTACGTTGGGCGACCTTCCTGTGCGTACGGATGCGCGTGGCCAAGTCACCGTGCCCTATCGTGGCGAAGCGCATTCTTTTCCGTATTATTCTGCGAAAGATATTTTAAATGGCCAATTCTCAGTCGACGCTTTTACAGGGGCGTTGGTATTAATTGGCACGTCCACCATCGGGCTTGCGGATTTACGCACTACGCCTGTGAGCACGCAATACCCTGGAGTGGAAGTGCACGCGAACGTGCTGGCAGGATTATTAACGGGAAATTTCCCTTATCAGCCTGAGTGGCAAGCAGGCGCGCAAGTTTTTCAAATACTGGTTGTGGGTGCGCTCTTGGCTTGGTTACTGCCT
>JAYRHO010000200.1:0-3900 GCA_041907245.1 Saccharospirillaceae bacterium | reverse complement strand
TGGGGTTATTTTGCTTTTCATAGGCCTGTATTTGCTCGGCCATTTTTAGATCAATAGCGCGAAAGTTTTGCTCCAGTACGTCCTTTTCTGCGCGATTTTCACTGTTCATAGCGCTTGCTCCTTATCAAAAAAAGCCACACGCCACTGCTGCAACTTGGCGACATCAGGCGGCAGGTAAAATACACCTGGGGCTTGTTCTAAGCCGTTGTGCATAAAGCGCGGCGCTTGCGCACCCAGATGCATACCCCGCAAGAAAAAGTAATACGCACCACCTAAATGCCGCTCGGGCTGGTAATTTTCCCCTAAGCGCACGCACAGCAAGGCATCCAACGCCAGCGTATAAATCCACGCCTGCAAATCATAAAGATGCTCTTGCATGGCTTTGGTTAAACTCTTGCCCAAATAATCCTGCACCTCAAAGCCCAAAAAATTGGACTTATAATCAGCAACGTAATAACGATCATTGTGAACGAAAATCAAATCAATAAAGCCCTTTAAAAACCCCGTCATCGGCGAAAAATCCAAGTGCGTATCTGTGCCCAGCAGTGCCATTAAAGTAGGCGGTTTTAAGAGTGCAGGCACAGGCAGATGAAATTCCATCTCACTTAAACGTTGCGGCTTGTTAAGATCGGACAAGGCGAAGCTGTTCCCAAAATTATCTTGTAAGGGTGTCGCCACCATCGCCTGAAACCAAGCCAGCAATTGCGGGCGCTGCGCTTCTTCTATAGGCAATGCGTAATAGTTTAATTTTTGCTCGCAAAGTGCTGCCAGCTGTTTTTCATCCTGAAAATCCCAATGTTCCAACACATCGTGCAGCGCCGAACCCGCTTGTGCGCCCTTGATAAAATTTAAGGCAAAGGCCGTGGCATCAAAAACATTCTCGATTTTTTCCTGTTCTTCTTGAGTAGAAAAAACCTCCGTTTTTTGCGCTTGCCCTTCATCGGTTTTTAGCTGAGCGGGAAATTCTTGCTCGAGGTTTTCTTTGGTCGTCAGCGCGCTGTAGCTGCTTACTCGCCAAGGGTCATACTCGCGCACCTTTACCTGCTGCGCTGAAATAGCCTCAGAAGGCGCTGACGCCTGCGCTCTTGCTGCTATTTTCCATTCAGGCTCAGCACCAAAATAAAAAGGTGAATCAGCAAAGCGTGTCTGTAATTCCGCACAATCCAGTTCATCACCTATAATTTGCACCTGCAACAGCAAGCCCAAGGCCGATTTATCCGCCACCGTTTTATTGTGACTGGTGTTATTCATCAGCCACACAAAGCAGCCCTGCTCAGCGCGCGTTAATGCGACATAAAGCAAGCGCGTTTGCTCGGCTTCTCGCGCCATTTGCGCACGCATTTTTTCAGTTTCACTAGGTTTTAAATGCAGCACCAGTTTTTGCAACATTTCATCAAAATACAAACAATCCTCATTGCGATGCTCATCGCAACTGTCGCTCCACAAAAAGGGTAAAAATACCAAGGGATACTGCAAGCCCTTGGAGCTGTGAATAGTCACAATAGAAACCAAATTGGCGTCGCTTTCCAAACGTAATTGCACTTCCTCATTGGCGGCTTCTTCGCCATAAACCTGCTTAGCAAAATAACGCAACAAGGCTTCCTGCCCTTGTAATTTACGGCTGGTGCTTTGCAGCAAATCGCCTAGGTGCAAAAGATTAGTCAGCCTGCGTTCGCCATTGGGTTGGCAACGAATGCGGCTGGCTAAATCATCGCATTCCAGCCACTGCATCAGCGCCGCCATAATGCCGCGCTTGTGCCAAATATCATGGTAGTGCTGATTGGTGGCTATGGCGTTTTCCCACTGCGTTTCATCCACTAACAGCATCGCCAAATGCTCGGCGCTGTGATCGTATAATGAGCTGGTCAATGCCATGCGCAATTTGCGTTCATCACTCGGGTGTGCCACCGCATCCAACCACTGATACAACTCTTTAGCGTCAATCGAGGAAAAAACCGATTCTTTATTTAAATAAACGCTAAAAACACCCAAGGCCAATAAATCATCACGAATGCGCGCGGCTTGATTTCGATCTTTCACCAAAACCGCAATATCACAAGCTTGCACTGGCTGCGTGCCTAAATTAGCGTCACCTTGTAATAGCTGCGCGATTTTTTGCGCACACTGCTCACTGGCACTTTTTTTAGATGCGTCGTTGTTTTTCGCCTGTTCATGAAAAAAAACTTGCAAGGGCGTCTGTTTAACCCCCGCAAAATTAAAAAACTTTGGATCTTTTTTTCCATCGGCTTTGACAGGTTCAAAATCAATGCCTTTATACATAAAAGGATTGGCTTTTTGCTCAAAAAGTGCATTCACCCCTGCAATTAGATCGGAGTGACTGCGGTAATTGGTATCCAAAGTGAAACAGGAACTCTCAGGCAAAGCACGCTTGGCTTTCATATAGGTAAAAATATCCGCACCACGAAAAGCGTAAATGGCTTGCTTGGGGTCGCCAATCATAATCAGGCTTTGCGTTTTTTCTGCTGCACCTTCAGGGTAAATAGCATTAAAAATTGCATACTGAAGTGAGTCGGTATCTTGAAACTCATCAATCATCGCCACTGGGTAGAGCGTGCGAATTTGCGCCGCCAGATTTTCACCCTGCGGCGACAGTAACGCCTGCTGCAAAAGGCGCATAAGGTCATCGGTCGTGATGGTACTGCTGCGATTTAGCAGCTCAAAAAAATGCGCTTGAATCTCTTCAAACCAACCTAGGCGCAAATAATTATTGGCGTTGTCTTGCGCCTCACACAGAGCCTCAACCGCCGCCAAAAGTGGATGCTCGGGTAGCTCGCCCTTTTCCAGCTTTTCTTGCATAAAAGATTTTCTAAGCTTCAGTACGTCTTTAGGAATCTCAAAGCTTAGCGGCGCATTGAAATAGGCAAAGAATGCCGTCACAATTTTGGTGATTGCAGTCTTTGTATAAGATCTTTTATTTAAACCACTTTGCTCGATAACAGCGCGCAAATCTTCCTCATGATAGTTTTCACACAAAGCTCTGGCCTTAATAAAAGCCTGCTCATATTCACCCCAGACATCGCTCAAACTTCGGGCGTGAATTTCGGGCAATATTTTTAAATCTTTCTTGTCAAATCTTGCGCGAATTTTATTAAGCACCTCATCAGGGCTTTGATAAGAGTTTAAAATCCACTCGCTGCGCGCACGATCTAGGCCGTACACCTTGTTACGCCACACATCTTCACACGCCTGCTGCAACACATCCTGCACATCTATGCTGAGCTGCGCACTGAACATAGCCCCCGTATCAAAAGCAAAACGCTGGAGCATACGCTGGCAAAAGCCGTGAATGGTGTAAATACTGGCTTCGTCCATCAAGGCTAGGTTGTATTTTAGTCGCGTTAAAGTTTGCTCATTTTGCTCTGGGCTGTTTGCTGCCAAATAAGACGCAAGCTTACGCAGGTCTTGGTCTTTATCATCATTTAATTGGTTTTTAAGTTTCAGTAGCCCCTGCAAGCTGTCTTGAATACGCGCACGCAAGCGCCCACGCAATTCCTCCGTGGCGGCCTTGGTAAAGGTCACCACTAAAATTTTATCGCAGTCTAGGGCTGGGTGTTTATGGCCTAATATCAGGCGATTATACAAGCCTGCAATAGTGTAAGTTTTCCCTGTTCCTGCGCTGGCTTCAATCAAACGCTGGCCATGCCAGGGGAAGGTTTCAATGTCCAGTATTTGCATTTAATTTTCCTCCTGTGCGCTCTTGGCGTGCTGCAATAAAGCAGAAAAAATCACAGCGTACTCATTCAGCCAAGACTCATAATAATTCGGAAGCCTGTCGATATGGCCTGCCAAGCAGCGCGACACATAAATATCCTCTCTTTGATAAAATCCCTCATAAAGATTGGAAATAATTTTAGCCTTTTCCTGCGCCTTTTTATCTTT
>JAYRHO010000199.1:0-4662 GCA_041907245.1 Saccharospirillaceae bacterium | reverse complement strand
CCTTGCTGCCTTCTTGGGTGGCGATCAGCCAGCCTTCTTGGCGGCGCGAGGTGTCGGCGATGGCACTGCCAAAACCTTGCAGAACGCGCCCTGCTACAGGGGCGGGCAGCTTGCCTTTGAGGCTGGCAAAGGGGCGGGCGTCGTTTTTACGCGGGCTGTTGTCCAGCAGGGTTTTGACTTCCGTAATCAGCTTCTCCAGCACTTTGCGATTGGCTTCTTTGGCGGCAATTTGTTGGGCGCTGCTTGAAATACTGTCCTTTAGACGCGCCAAAACTTGCTGCTGCTGGGCTTTCTTTTGCACCAAGGCGCGCTGGTTTTGCAGCTGTTGGCGTTCGTTTTGCAGCAGCTCGGCTTCACTGTCTTTGATTAACGTGGCGATTTGTTCAAGGCGCGTAAGCTCTTGCACCACTTGCTGAATTTGTTTAACGCGCGCTTGATTGAAATAGCTAAAAAAACGCAGCATACGCTGCGCTTGTTGTGGGTCGTCTTGATTGAGCAAAAGTTTGACTGGGCCGTCTTGACCAACCTGCTGTGCGGCGCGTACTTGTTTGCTCAGTTCGGCGCGATGTTTGAGCTCAAGCTCACGGAGCTGTCCTTGCTCCTGTCTGAGCTTTTTTAGGCGTTCTTGCCCCTCACTGAGCTTGGCGCGAGTTTCTTCGATTTTTTTAAGCAGATCGCTGATGTCTTTGTCGGATTGGCGCAAAGCTTCAGTGACTTGCCCTGATTCTTTTTGCGTTTTTTGCAGCTGCGCATTGAGCTTGGCAATTTCTTGCTTGAGCTCATTGAGCTTGGCTTCGTCGTTGGCCCAAGCCTGGCCAGACAGCAGCAGGCTTAATAAAAGCACATGGAGTGTTTTCATCATGATTGCAGCAGCGATTTTCCAGTCATTTCTGTGGGTTGTTCTAGCCCCATGATATCCAGCAGGGTGGGCGCAATGTCCGACAGGCTGCCTGCTGTAAGCGCGGGCTTGTGCGCACGCTTACTAACGTGAATGAGGTACACGGGGCCTGTGGTGTGCTGGGTCATAGGCTGGTTGTTGTCGTCGAGCATTTGTTCGGCGTTGCCGTGGTCGGCGGTAATCAAGCATTCGCCGCTGACTTCAAGCAGTGCTTCGGTGATACGGCGCAGGCATTCGTCGATGCATTCGGCGGCTTTAACAGCGGCTTCGTACACGCCCGTATGGCCGACCATATCGCCGTTGGCGTAGTTGCAAACAATCAGGTCAAACTCGCGGTTTTTAATGGCGGCGACCAGTTTGTCCGTGACTTCAGGGGCGCTCATTTCGGGTTTTAAATCGTAAGTGGCCACGTCGGGCGATTTCACCAAAACACGCGTTTCGCCTGGGTATTCTTCTTCGCGGCCACCTGAGAAGAAGAACGTCACATGCGCGTATTTTTCGGTTTCGGCAATGCGCAGCTGGGTTAAGCCTTTGCTTGCCACATACTCGCCAATGCCATTACTTAAAGACTCAGGTGGGAAGGCGCAGCTGGCTTTGATGCTGGCAGCGTATTCGGTCAGCATGACAAAGTCGGCAAGTGCAGGGCGGCTTTGGCGTGCAAAACCTTTGAACTCGTCGCCTTCGACAAAGGCGCGGGTCAGTTCGCGGGCGCGGTCAGGGCGGAAGTTAAAGAAAATCACGCTGTCGCCATCCATTACACGGCAATCCGCGCCTTCAATGACGGTGGCTTTGACAAATTCGTCGTTTTCACCGCGCGCGTAAGCGGCTGCTAAGGCTTCGCTGGCGGAGGCGGCGCGAAATTCGGCTTTGGCCAACGTCATGGCGTCGTAGCCTGCCTGCACGCGCTCCCAGCGGTTGTCGCGGTCCATGGAAAAATAACGGCCAATGATGTTGGCGATTTGGCCGTTACCCAGCTCGGCAAAGGTCTTTTCAATCAGTTTGATCGAAGACTCGGCGGAGCGCGGGGGCATATCGCGGCCATCTAAAATGGCGTGGACATAGACTTTTTTCGCACCGCGTTCTTTGGCAAGTTTCAGTAAGGCGACCAAGTGGTCTTCGTGGCTATGGACGCCGCCTGGGGACAAAAGGCCAGTGAAATGCACCGCTTTGCCTGCGGCTACGGCTTTATCAATGGCGCTGACAATGGCTTTATTTTGGCTAAGCTCGCCATCGCGGATGGTTTTGTTGATGCGGGTGAAACTTTGGTACACCACGCGGCCTGCGCCTAGGTTCATGTGCCCGACTTCCGAGTTACCCATTTGGCCATCGGGCAAGCCTACGGCTTCGCCTGAGGTTTGAATCAGGGTGTTGGGGTAGTTTTTCAGCAGCGCATCCCAAGTGGGGGTGTTGGCGTTGGCGATGGCGTTGTTGTCTGTTTCGGCGCGATAGCCCCAGCCGTCAAGGATGATTAAGGCGGTAGGTACTGGGCGAGTAGTCATGGGCAAAACTCAAGCGTGGTGGTGAGAGGCGGCATTGTACTCAAAAAGTGGCAACTGGCCTATGCCTTTGCAGCTTGCGCTTTTGTGCCTTTGGCGGAGTTTTCGCTATGATGCTTGGCCTATTGGTTAGGGTGGTTGAAATGAGTGCGATTCGAGCTTTGTTAGATCCTTTTACCTTATGGCTGGTGGCGGTAGTTTTGGTGGCCACGGTCTTGCCTGCGCAGGGAGTGTGGGTTGAGTTTTTTCAGCATCTCACTACGGCGGCGATTGCGTTGTTGTTTTTTTTGCATGGCGCCAAGCTGTCGCGCAAAGCCATTATCGATGGCATCTTGCACTGGCGTTTGCACCTGTTGGTTTTTGCCTGCACTTTCATTCTTTTTCCCTTGTTGATGTTGGCGCTAGCGCCTGTGTTAAAGCCGCTTTTGGGTGAGTCTTTGTGGGTGGGTATGCTGTATTTGGCGGCGCTGCCTGGCACGGTGCAATCGGCCATTGCTTTTACGTCCATCGCCAGAGGCAACATTCCTGCGGCGGTTTGTGCGGCTTCGGCTTCCAGCTTGGTGGGCATAGTCGTCACGCCACTTTTGGTTGAGCTGATGCTGGGTGCGGATGCGGGCAACGTCAGCCTGTGGGATGCGGTGGTGAAAATCAGTTTGATGTTATTGCTGCCTTTTGTGTTAGGGCATATGGCGCGCCCTTATATCGGCGCTTGGGTGGATAAAAATAAAGCTTGGCTTAAAAACGTCGATCAAAGTTCGATTTTGCTGGTGGTTTATACCGCTTTTAGTTCGGCGGTAGTGGCGGGGCTGTGGTCTATGGTTCCTGTATCGTCTTTAGTGATTTTATCTGTGGTTTGCTTGCTGATTTTGCTTGTGGTGTTGGCGGGCACAACTTATTTGGCGCGGGCGTTGCGCTTTAATAAAGAAGACGAAATTACCCTTGTTTTCTGTGGATCAAAGAAAAGTTTAGCTACCGGTGTGCCTATGGCGCAGGTTATTTTTGCGGGGGCGACGGTAGGGCCTGTGCTTTTGCCTTTGATGATTTTTCATCAGCTGCAATTGATGCTCTGCGCGGTGCTAGCCAGTCGCTATGCTAAGCGCCCCATGCCAATTACAGCCCCATAAATTCGACCAAAACGGTTTTAATTAAAAAGCCTAAAACCCCTAAGCCCAAGGCAAAAAATAGGATAAACATGCCGAATTTTCCGGCCTTGGAGCGCTTGCCTAAATCATAAATAATAAAAAACATAAAAGTGACCAGCACACCAATGCCGACCACCAAGGAAATACTTTCAAATTGTGCTGCGTTCATATTTTATTTTAGTAAAAAAGTAACCAATAAACGAATGTAGTGTTCGATGATGTTGCGAATATGTGCCATGTCGGCAGGCTCGGGGCTGCTTAGCAAAGAGTTGTATTCCATGGTATGAAATAGCCCGATTAAGATTTCGGCATCGGCGCGTGGATTGGCGGACTTTACCTGCACAGAAAAGAACTCAATGGCTTTTTCATAGAGGGCTTTGCGATGCATTTGTGCCAGTTCGCGCACCTTGGGGTTGATTAGGGCTTCGTAGCGAAAAGACTGCTCGATAATAAGCATGTCGTGCTGGCCTTGTACTTGGTTTTGCATGTATTCGGTTACTTTCTCGCTCATAAAGGCGATCAGTTTTTCTTGGCCTTCGCTGCTGCGAATATCTTGCTGTAAAAAGCTGCCTAAGGGCTGATAAAAATGCGAGGTAAATTCGTCCAGTACGGCTAACGCTTTTTCGGTGTAAAGGGTAAAGGTATCGACAATAAGCTCGTCGATGTCTTTGAAATAATAGGTGGTGGCGGCCAGCGGTACATCGGCTTCTTTGGCGACGGCGCGATGACGAATACCACGCACGCCTTCTTTTTGTACGATGCGCAGCGCCGCTTCTAAAATTTGGAGGCGTCGATATTCACTTTTGGCGCGGCTGGCTTTGCGGCCTTGATATTCCAATGAGCTGTCTGGCGCGATATTGCTTCCAGTCATAAAACGGCTCCTAATTATTCTTGTAGGCAACGGAGCCGCTCATCATACAGAGGGCAAGCTGTTGCGCAAATAGCCCTAGGCGCGCGTAGGCGAACAGGGCATAATAATTTGCACTATCGTACCAATAAAAATAAGAGAGAACTCGATTATGCGTAGAACCGCTGTGCTTTTGTGTCTGTTTACCACGCTATTAAGCCTGAAAAACCTCGCTCAGGCCGAGGCGCTCGTCCCTTCAGACGGCGAGAAAATGGCCTT
>JAYRHO010000198.1:0-2382 GCA_041907245.1 Saccharospirillaceae bacterium | reverse complement strand
TGGCGATTTCTTCATGGCTTAATGGCTGACCCTGGATGCGTTCTTGCAGCAGTTCTGTCGTCACGTCCTGCCAGGTTAAGTCTTTGCGCTTATCCAGCTCTTGCGCCACCAAAGCCTCGAACTCCTGCGCCAATGCACCCAGCTTAGGCTTGTCGCCCGCCAGTACCGCTTGGCTGTTACGCTTTGCCCAGTTCAATAGCACAGGAGCAAGGCTTTCATCCCAGCCCATAAACAAACACTGTAAACGCGCAGCAAAAGGCTCGGCGAAGTACTTCATGGCCTCAACATGAGCGTGCGTGCAGACCGCATAGGCCAGCTCTGCGGCTAGGGCTTGGCACTTAGGCTTGAAGGCCGCGACACGCTCGCTGCTGAAATAGGGTTCAATCATGCGCCGATACTGGCGGTGAAGCTGGCCATCCATGCCGTTGGGGACAGACAGATGCTGCGACACCCTATTGCTGAAGCTTTCGTCATCCAGCAGCACGCGTTTTACATCGGCATGGCGAAAGAGCGTCCATTGTGAAAACTCGCTAAAAGCGACGGGGCAAGTCGCGCGCATGGTATCGTAAGCGGCGCGTTGATCTTGCTGCACTTCGGGGGACTGAGGCTTCCAATCAGGTGGCGTATCAGACATAGGCAATTCCAGCGGGCAAATTGCTCAAGAGGGGCTGAGCGTGGTATGTGCCGTTACTTTACGCTTTTCATCGGTCTTTTGGCTCACCCCTTAGGGTATAGCCACTTTGTGGGTAGGCTAAAAATCGTCCAGCATGTCCCTGAGGCTGCTCAGTAACTCTTTGCCGCGTTTTTTGTTGTCTTCGGCGCTAACTTCAGTTTTGCCTTCCCATTGCACGTCCTCACTTGGCAGTTCATCCAAAAAGCGCGAGTGGGTGGTGTTGGTCGCCTCGCCGTATTGACGGCGCTTACCCGCGTAAGTGAGGGTTAGTGTGCGCTTGGCGCGGGTAATGCCCACATACATCAGGCGGCGTTCTTCTTCGATGGTGTCGGCTTCGATACTGTTGCGGTGCGGCAGCAGCTCCTCTTCCATGCCCATGATATAGACGTGCGGAAACTCCAAACCTTTGGAGGCGTGCAAGGTCATCAGCTGCACTTGGTCGTTTTCGTCTTCTTGCTCTTGCTGCTCCAGCATGTCGCGCAAAATCAGCTTGGATACCGCGTCTTCAATGGTGCACTCATCGCCCAGTTCTTCGGCCTTGGTGATCATCTTGTTGATGGAGTCGATCAAGAACCAGACGTTCTTCATACGCCGCTCGGCCTGATGCGGCGAGCCTGAGTTTTGCGCCAGCCAGCCTTCGTAGTCGATATCGGTAATCATCTCTTTGAGCGCAGCGACGGGGTCTTCGCCATAGGCTTGGCGAGTGATGCCATCCAGCCAGTGCTTAAAGCGGCGCAGCCGATCCAGCGATTTGGGCGTGATTTGCTGCTCCAGCCCCATTTCATCGACGGCGCTGAGCATGGAAACGCCACGCATGATTGAATACTCGCTCAGCTTTTCGATGGTGCTTGGGCCGATTTCACGGCGCGGGGTATTGATGATGCGCAAAAACGCCGCGTCGTCGGTGGGGTTAATCAAAAGGCGCAAATAGCCCATGATGTCCTTGATTTCGTTGCGACCAAAGAAGGACTGCCCGCCACTGAGCTTGTAGGGCACTTGGTAGCTTTGCAGCTTCATTTCGATAGCGCGCGATTGATGGTTGCCGCGATAGAGCACGGCAAAATCACGGAACTTCGCGCCATAACGCAAACGGCGTTCGATGATTTCGGTGGCGACGCGCTCGGCTTCCACTTCGTCGTTGGTGCATTTCAAAATACGAATCGGATCGCCATAGCCTTTATCCGACCACAGGGTTTTGGTGAACTCGTGCGGGTTGTTATCAATCACCTTGTTGGCGGCATTTAAAATCAGCCCTGTCGAACGATAGTTCTGCTCCAGCTTGATGATTTTGAGCGTGGGGTAGTCCTTTTTTAATAGGGACAGGTTTTCAGGGCGCGCGCCGCGCCACGCGTAAATGGACTGGTCGTCATCGCCCACCACCGTTAGGCCATTGCGCTGTCCAACCAATAGTTTGACCAATTCGTACTGGCTGGTGTTGGTGTCTTGGTATTCGTCCACCAGCAGATAGTGGATTTTTCTTTGCCAACGCGTCAGCGCTACGGGGTCGTCGCGAAACAGCAGGGTGGGCACCATGATTAGGTCGTCAAAATCCACCGCGTTATAGGCTTTGAGCATACGCTGATAGACCGCATAGGTTTGTGCAATCAGGCTCTCGCGCTGGCTTTGCGCCATTTCGATGGCCTTTTCAGGCTTAATCAGGTCGTTTTTAAGATTGCTGATGGCGTTTTGGGTAATTTCCAAAATGTCGC
>JAYRHO010000197.1:0-2806 GCA_041907245.1 Saccharospirillaceae bacterium | reverse complement strand
CAAACGATGCACAAGCGCTCCCACTGCGCCCCCTAAAGCAAACCAAAATAAACTCGCAAAGAGTGCATCCAAAGAATTTTCAAGCCAGGTTTCAAGCGTAGCCTGCGCCACTTGTTCGCCATCCAATAATTGAGTATCGCGGCTGACAATCAAACTCAGTTTTTCTCTGGCTAAATTTAAATCCTTAGCCTGTAGCGCCTTGCGCACCGCACCGACATGCTCAAATAAACTTTTAAAACCCACACAAAAATACAGTACGATAATTTCAAGCAAAGCCCACTGCCAAAAATACGGTGCAATAAGCACGCACACCCCCGCCAAAATGAGTACAGGCAACAAAGCCAAGCACAAAGCCAGCACGCCTAACGCGCGCCCTAAAAAAGCGGAGTTGGGTTTAATATTTAGATTTTTTTCTAAAAAATTCGCGTAATGGCCAAAGCCTACCAGCGGATGAAAACGCCGTGCCTCACCCAGTAAAAAATCCAAAACCAAGGCGCTGAAAGCAAAAATAAACACCAAAAATTCCTACTAAAAAAGGCGCGCAGCATAGCAGAAATTTTACGCACAAACCGCTGACAAAACTTGACGCGTACGCTTTTTAACAATTTATTACCAAAGTCGCATTGTTCATGCGAGTGGATGCGCCTATTTTGCCGCGCTTTCGCCCACGCTGAGTAAAATACACCATGACCAACGCCGACATTGTCTTTCAAAGTTACGGCCGCAGCTGCAACAAACCCGCTTTTTACGACACTTTTTATAATGTTTTCATGGGCAAATCGCTCGCTATTCGTGCCATATTCGTCAACACCAATATGGAAAAACAACACGGCCTGCTGCGCGGCGGTATTTTGTGGCTGATCATGCATGCACGCGGCATGTCCGACAGCAAAATCCACGCTCTTGGCAAAAGCCACAGCCGTATGCACTTGAATGTGCATCCCTCTTTTTATGCTGTTTGGCTTGATGCCCTGATGGAAAGCCTGTCCGCGCACGACCCGCAATTTAGCCCCGAGCTTGAACATATCTGGCGTAAAACCTTGCAGCCGTCCATCGACTTAATCATTAGCCATTACGACCAAGCCTAAGAGGTGGTAGACTCACCTCTTTTTTCAAGAAGCCCTATGTCTAAGCGCCCTCATTCCTTCGCCAAAAGCCCCAGCATCCGTAAAGAGCAGAACTTTCCACAGCAGCTCGACACCCTGTGGCAACGCTATTTGCAGGACAAACCCGCCGCGCTCGACCGCTGGTTTGGCAAAGAGCGCCTTGCGGGCATGGAAGTCAAACGCTGGCTGTCGCTGAACGAGGGCATCATGATGGCGGTGCGTTTTCAACAGCTGGCGATGCTCTTGGAAGTGTTGATTCAGCACCCCAATCTCGACATCGAGCGCTTTGACCGCGATTTTTCCAGCGCGCAGCTGGAAAAAATCTCCGCTCCGTTTTTTTGGCACTGGCTGGAGCTGCGCACGCAAAATCAATGGGGTTTTGGCCGCGACATCAAACAGCAAGAAAAGCGCCTCGCTTTCTTTGAAAAAATCCGCGACCAAGCTCAGGCTCAGCCGCTTTCGCCCTTGGGGATGATCTGGCATGGCTTGCGTCCGCAGTGGCTGCCCAAGCTCCAAGAACGCGCCACTCAAAGCCAGTGGTCACAAGCCGATCTAGGCCGTTTTATTCAAGGGCAAAACAACACCCCGCCTTTGTGGTTGCGTGTGAATCCCTTGCTGCAAGACGACAGCACGGACGCACTGAAAAATCTGCAACAACAGCTTTTGGATGGCGGCATCAACTGCCAACTGCGCCAAAACCATCTCTATGCCATGGGTGGCAAGGGTGTGCAGGGGCACGAGCTGTACCGTACGGGCAAAATCGAAATTCAAGACCTCGCCAGCCAGCAAGCCGCCTTTGCCTTACAAGTACAGCCTGGCGATAAAGTCTGGGATGCTTGCGCGGGCGCAGGCGGCAAATCCTTAGCCCTCGCTAGCAAGCTGAACAATAAAGGCGCTTTGGTTGCCACCGACCTGCACGAATTTAAACTCACCGAGCTGAAAAAACGCGCCTCGCGTGCGAGCGTGCGCAACATTCGCACCTTTGCTTGGCAAGGCGAAGAAACGCTGCGCCTGCCGCAAGAAATCGCCCGCCAAGGCGGCTTCGATAAAATTTTACTCGACGTGCCCTGCACCGCCTCAGGCACTTGGCGTCGTAACGCCGATGCGCGCTGGAACTTCAACCCCGACAGCCTCGACGAGCTTCTGGCACTGCAACAGCGCCTGCTGCGTCTTGCCGCTCAGTCGCTGCGCCCAGGTGGCACGCTGGCCTATGTCACTTGCAGCTGGCTTAAAAGCGAAAATGAAGATCAAGTCGCACACTTTGTGCAAGAGTCGGGCTTTACCCTGCTGGAGCAAAAAATGCTCGGTGCGCCGCTGCAAGACAGCGACACGCTCTTTGTCGCGCTGTTGCGTAAAGCCTAATCCGCAGCGCACACAGCGGGCTGCAAAAAAAACGGGGCGGAGTATGATGGAGCCTTCTTTGTTACTAAGGCTCTTTTATGTCCTCGCCCAAACACGCAGCGGCAACGGCCATCATTCATAACCGCCGCCCTTACCAAGACTGCAACAGCCCCTTTGCCCCCACCTTCAACAGCACCAACTTTATTTTTAACAACACCCAAGCGCTGCTTGAAACCATAGACGGGAAGCGCGAAGGCTATTTGTACACGCGCTGGGGCGCGAACCCCACGATTTTAGAGCTGGAACAAGGGCTGGCGCTGCTTGAGCAAGCCGAAGGCGCACTGGCCTTTGGCGCGGGT
>JAYRHO010000196.1:0-2610 GCA_041907245.1 Saccharospirillaceae bacterium | reverse complement strand
CCCTCTTGCCGCTTATCGCCACGCACTGAACCAAGGTTTTGCCTACGACGGCGCACAAGAGCGCGCGGCTTTGGCGCTTGAGCAATGTTTTCAAGCACTGGAACAAGGCGAAACACCGCAAGGCTTGTATTTATGGGGGCAAGTCGGTCGGGGCAAAACTTGGCTGATGGATAATTTTTATAACACTCTGAGCGTCCCTGCTAAACGCCAGCATTTTCATCATTTTTTAGCTTGGCTGCACCAAAGGCTATTTGCCCTAACTGGAACCGAGAATCCGCTGACGCACATTGCTCAAGAATTACGCCAAGAAATAAAAGTGCTGTGTTTTGATGAATTATTTATCAGCGATATTGGCGATGCCATGCTGCTTGGGCCGTTATTTCAAGCCTTATTTGAACAAGGCGTGGTGCTGATTGCCACCTCCAACCAAGCCCCTGAACAGCTTTACGCCAACGGTTTTAATCGTGAGCGTTTTTTACCTGCTATTACCGCCATAACTACCCACTGCCAAACTGTGCATTTAGAGGGTACGCAGGATCATCGTTTGACGGGCGAAAAAAAATGGCAGCGTTATTTTGTGCAAATTGATTTAAACCCAGCGCCCATGGCGGCCTTATTTTTTGAATTAACAGGGCAAAAACCCTTAGCGACTGAGCTTATTATTCAAGGGCGCACGCTGGCCGTTTTAGGCGCCGCACAAGAGGTGCTCTGGGCGGATTTTGCGCATCTGTGCGCCGCCAATTTAGCCGCCAGCGATTACATGGCTTTGTGCCAAAACCACCGCCACATTATGCTAAGCAACATCCCTAAACTCAGTGCTACGCAGCAAGATGCCAAGATTGCACGCGGTACCGAAGACGCCGTCGCTTTGGTGCTTGCAGGTGGCCGTACCCTGCCCGCCTTAGCGCGCAACGACAACGCCGTGCGGCGCTTTATCGCCCTAGTCGATGAGTGCTACGACCAAGGCGTCACCCTTAGCCTGCAAGCCGCCGTGCCTTTAGAGGAACTCTACCGCGAGGGCGCACTGCTTGCGCCTTTTGCGCGCACGCTAAGCCGTATAGAAGAAATGCAAAGAAAATAAGCTACGCTTAAGCGCATACTTTTTTATCGGGAAAGAATATGAAACGCCTCAGCCTTTTATACCTGTATTTTTTGGCCTCTTTTTCTTACGCCCAAAGCGATTGCAGCACACTTACCATCAGCGGCCCAGCCGAATATCCGCCTTATCTGTGGCAAGCAAAACTGCCCAGCACCGAGGTAAAAGGCGCGTCTTTCACCATGCTTGAATACCTCACAGAAAAATCTGGCCTGCAATTTCAGATGATTTACACAGGATCGTGGGCGCGTACGCAAATGGAGCTGGAGTCAGGCAGTTTGGTTATGCTCACTGGGCTTTTTTATAATGATGAACGCGCCAAGGTAATGGATTTTTTACAGCCCGCCTACGCACAAAGCAACGCCCGCATTTGGGTACATAAAGACCAAGAAAAAAATATTTCAAGCCTTGAGCAGCTGCAAAAATTACAAGGCGCCACCCAAATCGGCTTTAGCCTTGGCCGCACCTTCGACAACTACGCCAAAGAAAACCTGCAACTGTCGCGAGTTCGCAGCATCACCCAAGCCTTTAAAATGCTGGAAAGCAAACGTGTGGATTACGTTGCCTATGAAGAACAACCTGGCATCGCCATTTTAAACGGCATGGGCAGCGTAGCGAAGCATCTTAAAATGCTGCCCATGGACATCTCCAGCGAAGGCATTTATCTATCCGTCGCCAAAAAATCCGCCTGCAATAAACCCGAGGTTATCGAGCCTATTCAAAAAGCATTACGCGAGCTCAATAAAACTCAAACCATGGAAAAGCTGGTACAAGAAGCACAAGCACAGTGGAAAGCCGAATCGATAAAATAGAAAAACATATGGTCTTTCGTTTGCTCATCGTCAAACTCATTTCGTTTAGCTTAAAAGAAATTCTACGAGTAATCTGTATTATTTTACGGGGTAGTTACAAACGCCGCTAGGCGAGACAGAGATACCCTCTTGCTCTTACTTGGCCATAAGCTGGGTATTCCACTGCATAATCAACGACGACTTTTTCAGTGGCTTCATCAACTCGATTCTTTAGGTTTGGAACTCTGCGTGAACGGCTAATGAGCGAGCCAACATCGCCACTTTCTACTAGTTCTTGGTATCGATAAAAGGTGTCACGAGATACGCCCATGACTTTACATGCGCGCGAAACATTGCCTAATTCTTCGGCCAAATTAAGCAAGCCTACTTTGTGTTTAATGATTGGATTGTTAGTATGCAACATGAGAGTTACCTTTTGGTTTTGATTTAAGATTCAGCACCTTTGTCAAAACGGGTAACTCTCTTCTTTTCAAGTCGAAGTGTCAGATCTGGTTTGAACTAATTCAGTTCAACAACAATATTTACGCCATCAAGGCGATATTTCAAGAACGCGGCATAGCTCCATAGCGCTTTCTTGCTTGGTTCTAGAGTCTTGTTATGTTCGCTTTTTAAGAGATTTTTAATCGCTCCGCGTGAAATGTTTATCCTGCTCCCGCAACCAAAATTCCTTAAAAGCCTTGATATCACTGATGTCAGGGCTTT
>JAYRHO010000195.1:0-5555 GCA_041907245.1 Saccharospirillaceae bacterium | reverse complement strand
GTACAGCGCCTTGAGTTCTTCGTCCTCGATGATGCGGCCTTGGTCTAAGTCGATCAGGAACATTTTGCCAGGCTGCAAACGCCATTTGCGCACGATGCGGCTGTCGGGAATGGGCAGCACCCCCGTTTCGGAGGCCAGCACCACCAGATCGTCGTCGGTGATGATGAAACGTGCAGGGCGCAGGCCGTTGCGGTCGAGCGTGGCACCGATTTGGCGACCGTCGGTAAAGACCATCGCCGCAGGGCCATCCCAAGGCTCCATCATCGCTGCATGGTATTCGTAGAAAGCGCGACGCTGTTCGTCCATCAGCTCGTGCTGCTCCCAGGCTTCTGGAATCATCATCATCGCCGCTTGCGCCAGCGGGTAGCCCGACATGGTGAGCAGTTCGAGGGTGTTGTCGAAAGTGGCGGTGTCGGACTGACCATCCATGCTGATGGGGTAAAGCTTGGCCAAATCTTCGCCCAGCACAGGCGATTGCATCACGCCTTCACGGGCGCGCATCCAGTTGAAGTTGCCTTTTACCGTGTTGATTTCACCGTTGTGCGCCACCATGCGATAAGGGTGCGCCAATGGCCAAGAGGGAAAAGTGTTGGTAGAGAAACGCTGATGCACCAAGGCCAAAGCCGAAACCACACGCTCGTCTTGCAGGTCGAGGTAGTACTGGCCTACTTGGTTGGCCAGCAACAAACCTTTGTAGATGACGGTGCGGCACGACATGCTTGGCACATAGTATTCAAAGCTGTGTTTGAGCTTGAGGCTGGTGATTTTGGCCGATGCGGTTTTACGAATGACGTACAGCTTACGCTCTAGGGCATCGGGAACCAGAATATCGGGGCCACGGCCAATAAAAATCTGGCGAATGACAGGCTCGCTTTTGCGCACGTCCTCGGACATGGGCATAGCACGATTGACAGGCACGTCACGCCAACCCAAAAGCACTTGTTTTTCATTGGCGACGGCACGCTCCAATTCGCTGATGCAAGCCTCACGCGAAGCGGCCTCTTTGGGCAAAAAGATCATGCCCACACCGTAATCGCCAGGCTGAGGCAAGGTCACACCCTGCTTGGCCATCTCGGCGCGATAAAAGGCATCGGGGATCTGAATCAGCAAGCCCGCACCGTCGCCCATAAGAGGGTCGGCACCGACTGCACCACGGTGGTCGATATTCTCCAGAATCTTTAAACCCTGAGTTACCACAGCGTGCGATTTTTTACCCTTAATGTGCGCCACAAAGCCCACACCACAGGCATCGTGCTCGTTGTTGGCGTAAAGGCCAGTTTCTATCGCGGTTTGAATTTCTTGAGCCTGAGCCATGTGGGCCATAAGACGCTCCTTAATGCTGAAGTAACAAAAGACGAATGAGTCTTTAGCAATGCTTAGGCCAACTATGCAACATATTGATTTATAAGGGTTTTAATATAAGAGAGAGCAAAAAAGGTGCGCGCAGCGCACTATTTTGGTGCGCGGTGATTCAAACTGGTGCAATTCGAGAATGCCTGCGTGTCATCCTGCGCGAAGTAGAGTGTCATCCTGCGCTAGCAGAAATTTGTTCCCGACAATTTCTGCATTCACCCCGTCCTGGGGATCGTCGCAGGATCCACAGGGGCGTCATGGATACCGCGTCCTAGCTCCAAAATTCAATCCCAATTAATTGGCTGGGCAAAGACGATGAACCAAGGTAATTCAATCACCGAAATTGCACTCACTATTTTTAAACTAAACGGTTTTTTCCTAGAGTGGGGCAATCAATTTTCCGAGCAGCACGGATTAACCAGCGCGCGCTGGCAAGTGCTGGGTGCAATTTACTTAGCGCGCCAGCCGCTCACCATTCCGCAAATCTCTGAGGCCATGGGCATCACTCGCCAAGGCGTTTTAAAGCAAATTAATCTGCTGGAAGAAGAAGCATTAATCGTTTCGCAAACCAACCCTAATCATAAAAAATCACCGCTTTATGTATTAACTAAGCAGGGCGAAGTGACTTATCTGGCCATAGAAAAACGCTGGAATAAATTTGCCAAAGAGCTCGCCAAAAACTTTACCGAGCAAGAGCTGGCCGCTACTCAAGAGGTTTTGGCCAAGCTGTTGCAACCACACCTTTATGAATAATTTGCAAAGCACAGGAGAATCTATGCTTAAAAAAATCCACCCCATCGCAGGCATTGTTTCCTTGCTGACTATCGCCACTTTTTGGCTTTCAACGGTTTACGTGGAGCTATTTGCCACGCAAGAGAGCGTCATTTTGGTTAAAACGGCCATTCCGTGGGGGCTGTTGATACTCATTCCAGCGTTGGCATTAACGGGCGCCTCTGGCTTCAAATTGTCTCAAGGTCGGCGCGTGGGTTTGGTCGCCAAAAAATTAAAACGTATGCCTTTTATTGCTCTAAATGGCTTACTTATTTTAATGCCCGCCGCGCTTTATTTAGCCAATAAAGCCAGCATGGCTGAATTTGATACCACGTTTTACCTTGTGCAAGGCATCGAGCTAGTCGCTGGAGCAACCAATATGTTTTTGATAATCCTCAGTGCCCAAGAAGGCAAGAAATTAACTAAAAATAGAAAAGCTAAAAAATCTTAATATATTTCCATTAAAAACTTTGGAGAAAATTATGAGCAAAAAATTCATCCCTTCGTTTCTGGCTATCTTTTTAGTATTTAGTGTAGCAGCCAGCCAAATGGCTTTCGCAAATGATGTGGACTCACTTATTAAGGAACGCGTTGCGGGCTTTAAAAAAAGCAAAAAATCGATAGAAGAAATTGGCCGAGCGATTGATAAGCAAGATAATGCAGCGCTTGTCGAACAAGCGGTGTGGCTGCAAAAATTTGCTGCAAAGATACCAGAGCTGTATCCAGAAAATGCTAAGGGCGGTTTTTTTTCAAGAGCCAAGAAGAGCATTTGGGATAATTTCGACGACTATAAAGAAAAAGCCGCTGATTTTAATAAAAGTGCAATGCATCTAGAGAAATTAGCATCTGCCAATGCCAGCCAAAACGAGCTTACTCAGCAATTAAAAAACTTGGAGCAAAGCTGCCAGTCATGTCATAAACCTTATAGAAAAGGGTTGTAGCTGGGGTTTGTTTTGAAGGAATTTAAAGAAAAATGTAATTCCACAGCGAAGGCAGTGAGTGCGGGCTAATTTAAAATGGTGCAATATGGTGTGTTGAATAACCCCGCGCTATTAAAGAGGCAAGTATGAAACCAAACGCATTACGCCAACCGACTCTGTATATTCCCCACGGTGCTGGCCCTTGTTTCTTTATGGATTGGAACCCTGCCGATGCTTGGGATGCTATGGCCGAGTTTTTGCGCGGTATTGCCAACACTTTGCCTGAAAAGCCGAAGGCCATCATTGTCGTATCTGCGCACTGGCTTAGCCATGATATTAAAATTACCGGTGCGGCGCAGCCAGATCTGATTTATGACTATGGTGGCTTCCCGCCCCACACTTATGAACTCACCTACCCCGCTGCTGGCCAGCCTGAACTGGCTCAGCGCATGGCGCAGTTGCTGAATAAGCAAGGGCTAAACGCGACGGTCGATGCCGAGCGTGGTTTTGACCACGGGCTGTTTATTCCCTTTAAATTGATGTTTCCTGAGGCGGATATTCCTATGGTGCAATTATCACTGCGCCAGGATTTAGACCCCGCCGCGCATATTGCGATGGGGCAGGCACTCGCCAGTTTGCGTGATGAGGGCGTGTTAATCGTTGGCAGCGGCATGAGCTTTCACAATATGCGTGGCTACGGCGACCCGCGTTACAGCCCTGTTTCAGCCGAGTTTGATGCTTGGCTAACACAGGCAGTAGGCAACCCCGCGCCTGAGCGCACAAAATTATTAAATCGCTGGTTTGATGCCCCGCACGCTTTGCACTGCCACCCACTTGGACAAGAAGAACATTTAATACCGCTGATGGTAGTCGCGGGTGCAGGTGGAAAAAAGGCGGGCCGAAAAGTATTTACCGACCGCGTACTGGAAACCACGCTCTCGGCGTTTCGGTTTGATTAAGGATATTACTCTAATTTTTGATAGGCATATTTATTTCTAATGCTTTTATTGAAATAAGTGCCAATCGCATCCGCGCCCCACACCCCTTCCGCTGTTTCAATTGGAACATCACGGTAACGATAAACGGATTTATCGGTGAATTGGATATCTAAAACCGTATTAAGAGGTGAATAGCCGTAACCACTAATGGCTGTGCTAGTAAAGTTGGTTTCCTGTTTGTGCATGGGATATGGAATTAGGCTAACAGCGATTCGTTCCAGAGTTCTGTGAATGTACTCGCCTTGACCATCGGCACCCAAATAGGATTGCTCCAGCTCATGCCCTGTCCAATCGCCTTTTATAGCAGCGCTGTCGTAGTTTGCCGCAACAGAACCTATCGTATTTCGAACCAGCCCCATAATAACGTCATTTTTATTGGTAATGTGGCCAATAATATTTGGGTAAATGCGTGAAATCGCACCGCCCG
Organism: Saccharospirillaceae bacterium; assembly: GCA_041907245.1. Taxonomy (GTDB): domain Bacteria; phylum Pseudomonadota; class Gammaproteobacteria; order Pseudomonadales; family Oceanobacteraceae; genus Venatoribacter. The sequence continues at coordinate 1,086 of JAYRHO010000195.1, read as the reverse complement.
GCTCATCAACAGGTGACGCAATTTGCATATTCCCCAACATTGGATATTCATGAATTGGATAGCCACTTGGAAAACGGTAATCGGAATAAAAATGAGTCATCGCCATATTCCCATAAAAATTACCTTGGGAATGTGTAATTAAAATTAATCGACCGCAGTTATCAAGCAGGCTTTTTGTTTTATTGATTAACGTTTTTCCATCGGCTTCGCTCTCGGTAAATTGATATAGATGTTTAATTTCTTGTAAGAATTCCTGAACCTTTTCATGGCTCACTACATCATTTAAAAACTCTGGATCATTGTTGATAAACTCAATAATCGCGCGGCTGGATTTTTTGTCTTCGTATTTTTGGCGTATAACTTCAAAGACTTGCTTGAGTAGTGCTTCACTTTTGTTATGCAGTAAGTGAGTATGAGGCTCAAAAAACGGCAAGCGTTCGCGAATAAAAACCTCGATATTAAGAGTGTTAAATTCAGCAGCCCTGACTTTTGTGAACATCCCGTTAACGTAGAGAGTTTGGATATTGTCGACTCGCTGCTCACAGCTGGCGTAGGTGAAATTAACCAATAAATTGCTAAAAATAAAAAATAAGATTAGTTTTTTCATTTCACAACTCCGACTGTATTAGCTAAAGCTTGGCAAAAATCCTTGTGAAAAATATAAGACCTATTGTCACCAACGATATCAGCCAGATAAATATCAGACATAAAGCTGGCCTCTAACCGATCCACATCATTGTAATAGTCGGATTCTTGCCAGCTCACACCATCTTTACTAGCTAATTGCAGTTGGCAACCATAAGCAATAATCAGATTTTGCATAGCCTGATGCGCTTGATCCTGAGCTAAAGTTTCACCCGAAATATGCAGCGTTAAGGCTTGTCCATAAACCTTGCCAGCTTGCAACGCATGTTGCTTGGCAGGCTCGGATAATTCGCTGTTTAAAATAAGCTCTTCAAAATCATCACGCACGCCATTGTTGTTTTTATCCTCGCCGAGTAATTGCTGAATAGGATCATCAATGGGCGTGTCGGGTGCGGATGGTTTGCCATTATAGGCAACCCACTTTTTGATGTTATGTAAATC
>JAYRHO010000194.1:0-3596 GCA_041907245.1 Saccharospirillaceae bacterium | reverse complement strand
TTTATAAAGGGCGTTCCATGGATGCACAACAGTTAAATTTGGCTATTGGCCATATGTTGAACGATGCCAGAGTGGCGGTGCAGCGCTTACCTCAATGCCCTGAAATTGCTTTGTGGCTGGTCGAGCCTCAGGCGATGCGCAGGCGTTTTAGCGAAGAAGAAATGCGCCGTATTCAAGAATACCCTGCTTATTGGGCGTTTTGCTGGGCCAGTGGCCAGGTACTCGCGCGCGAGATATTGGCTCACCCTGAGTGGGTGGCGGGCAAAAAAGTGATGGATTTTGGCGCAGGGTCGGGCGTAGTGGCCATTGCCTGTGTGCTGGCAGGAGCCAAAGAAGTCATTGCCTGCGACATCGACCCCGATGCGCTTTTAGCCTGTGCCGCCAACGCGCGTTTAAATAAGGTTCAGTTGCGCTTGCACGGTGATTTATTTGAGTTTGACGAAGAGTTGGACATGCTCATTGCCGCCGATGTGCTTTATGACAAAGAAAATTTGCCGCTTTTAAATACCTTTTGCTGGAAAGCCAAAGAAGTGCTGGTGGCCGACTCGCGCATTAAAAACTTTGATTTCCCGCCCTATCAAGCCCTAGCCTGCGTAGAGTCTTGCACCGTTCCCGATCTCGACGAGATGGATGAGTTTCGTTTTGTGAACCTTTATCGCGCCTAAGTCAGTGGCTCAAAAGCTTGGCTTCCAGTAAACTTTGCGTCTCTTAAATTTTTCAAATCGATGGTTACTGCGGATGCTCGATATCAACGCCCTTTCTAAACTGCAATCGTTAAAACAAGAGATCCGCAGCAACACTCAACGTTTTACAGGAAAAGTCCGCGCCAGCTCGGGTCGTTATGGTTTTGTCAGTAGCGATGAAGGTAAATCCTATTTTCTATCTCCCGAAGAAATGGAAAAAGTATTGCCTGATGATGTCGTTGATTTTCGTGTGGAATCACAAAGCGATGGCAAAGAACAAGCCTTCGTTGAAAAGGTGCTGAGCTCGTCCTTACACAGCTTTTGGGGAACCTATTTAGTTCGCGGCAAGGGGCACTTTATTGAAAGCGACCCCAGTATTTCGCGTTGGATTTTTGTGCCGCCGCAAAAGCGCCTTAATGCGCAAGACGGTGATCTGGTTAAAGCCTCCATCTGTAAGCACCCCTTTAGCGATGGAAAAGCCCAAGCGGCGGTCGAGCAAATTATTGGCAACCTCAATAGCGCAGGGATTGAACGCGAATTTACCTTGGCAAAATGGCAAATGCCCAGTGCCTTCAACGACGCCGTTAAGGCGGAAGTGCAGGGCTTGCTGCAACAAGGCCTCGATCAGGCTCTGCAAAATCGCACCGACTTAACACATTTGCCTTTTGTAACCATTGATTCGGCCAACACCCGCGACATCGACGACGCGCTTTTTGCCGAAGCACAAAGCGATGGCTGGACCCTGTGGGTGGCCATTGCCGACCCTTCTGCGGTGGTTTTGCCAGGTAGTGCCCTAGATACCGAAGCCAGACACCGTGCCACCTCGGTGTATTTCCCTGATGGCGTCATTCCGATGTTGCCTACCGAGCTTTCCGAGCAGCTGTGTTCTTTGCATCAAGACGAGCTGCGCCCTGCGGTGGTGGTGGAGCTGCGCGTGGCACAAGATGGCAGCATTCGCCAAGTGCATTTGCATCAAGCCAGTATGAAAAACCACGCCAAACTCAGTTACAGCCAAGTTTCGCAGTTTATCAATGGTGACGGCGCGGACATTCGTGCCGAGGTGCAAGGGCCGTTATTGCATTTGCACGATTGCGCTAATGCGCTGAGTGCATGGCGCGGACAACACGCACTGCTGGTCGAGGATCGGCCCGATTTTAAATTGCTGCTCGATGATCAAGGCAAGGTGCAGGACATCATTCGCTTAGAGCGTACCGTTGCGCATCGTATTGTTGAGGAGTGCATGCTGGCTTGCAATCGTTCGGTGGCCAACTGGTTGGCGGAGCAGCACACAGGATTTTTTGTTGAACACACAGGCTTGCGTACCGAACGCATGGGCGAGATGAGTGCTTTATTAAAAGAGCAGCTGGGCGTAGAAGAAAAACCCAGCTTTCACGAGCTTGGCGCTTATGTGAAATGGCTGCAACAGGCGGAAAAGGCAGACAGTAAGTGGCCACTGCGTTTGATTTTAAATCGCCAACAAGATCGCAGTAATTTTAGCCTTGAGGCCAAACCTCATATGGGGCTGGGCTTTGCGCATTACACCACTTTCACTTCGCCCTTGCGTAAATATAACGATTTATTAATTCACCGCATTATTAAAAATCGTTTAAATCAAGACGATTGCGTATTACCCAGCAACGAAGATTTATTAGCATTACAAACGGCGCAAACCAATGGGCGATTGGCCGCGATGCAGGCTGAAGTTTGGCTCAAATTACAATGGTTAGAAAAGCAAGATAAAGAGCAAATCTACGAAGGGACTTTGGTGTATTTAACGCCCAACAGTTTTACGGTGCGTTTGGATAATACGGGTATTGAAGGGCAAATAGATCGCCGTAAATCCGATGAGTGGGTATTTGACAGCAAAACCATGAGCCAATGCCGAGGCGAGGAATGCTTTATGCTGGGGTCGGTGGTGCGGGTAAAACTGAAAGAGGTACAGCCGCAGCAGCGCACAGTGCGCTTTGTGCTGGCATAAAAAAGGGCGCTTAGCGCCCTTTTTTATTTAGTTTTTCAGCCAAGTGCGCACTGTGGCAAAGCCATGCTCATCGATCCATTGATCCAATTGGCGCGGATTGCGCTTAATTTTTTCAACTTTCTCATGGGTGAAAGGATGCTCATAAACACCCACAGGCAATTTCGGTGTCGGCAGTGATGAGGCTTTTTTCTCTTCTTTATTCGCGCCTTTAGTGGCGACTTTACCAAAATGTTTTAGCAGGTTTTGATAAATAAAAGACGGATTGCTTTGGCGTGACATGCCTAAAATCCACTGCTCGATTTGCTCGGAACGAGAAACATACAGCTCTTCTTCGGTCAGATTGTTTTGATTGCAAATACGGGTAATGGCGTCGCCAAACTCTTTGATGCCTTCAATCTTTTGTGCATGGAGTTGGCGTTGGCCTTCTAATTCTTGGATTTTTTGTTGATATTGTTTGATTTGTTTATCGATATCAAAGTCAAAAATGCTCATGTTTTTTCCATTGGTTATCACGGATTGGTATATTCATTCGCTTTATACGGCGAATTGGATATGGATTAAGGAGGCTCAAACAATAAAGCCGAAGCCTCTGCTAAAGAGAGTGTCGATATAATAAAAAGGTTCGAAGAACTCAGATTCGGTGCGCATTTTATAGAGGCTGATGTTGTTATGGCAAGTCTAAATCGCTATTAAGGTTATCAAGCAGGCGCGCTTTAAAGGGCGGTTGGAATCGAAGGCTGAGTTGTTCTTGTAGTTTTTTTACAGGTTTTTTGCGTTTTTGAAACTATTTTTACAAGGCATAACCTATTGATTTTTAATGGAATTATGAACTTTTCACGGAGGAATCTGGGGGCGGCTAAAACATTTTCTAGGCACTGTTGCTGGGCTGAGTTAGAATGCGCGCGCTTTTTAGTCGAGGAGTTCATAATGGAACT
>JAYRHO010000193.1:0-5449 GCA_041907245.1 Saccharospirillaceae bacterium | reverse complement strand
CTCCGGGGATAACAGGCTGATACCGCCCAAGAGTTCACATCGACGGCGGTGTTTGGCACCTCGATGTCGGCTCATCACATCCTGGGGCTGAAGTCGGTCCCAAGGGTATGGCTGTTCGCCATTTAAAGTGGTACGCGAGCTGGGTTTAGAACGTCGTGAGACAGTTCGGTCCCTATCTGCCGTGGGCGTTTGAGATTTGAGAAGCGTTGCTCCTAGTACGAGAGGACCGGAGTGAACGAACCTCTGGTGTTCCGGTTGTCACGCCAGTGGCATCGCCGGGTAGCTATGTTCGGACAGGATAACCGCTGAAAGCATCTAAGCGGGAAACCTCCTTCAAGATGAGATCTCACTGGAACTTTAAGTTCCCTGTAGGGCCCTAGAAGACCACTAGGTTGATAGGTCAGGTGTGTAAGCGCTGTGAGGCGTTGAGCTAACTGATACTAATTGCCCGTGAGGCTTGACCATATAACACCCAAACTTGGTGTGCGATTCGTAACAACTGCAAGTGCAAGAGAATCTTAAGTAACTCATGTATCCGACCTTTTTCCTTGAATCTGTCGCAACGCGTAAGACGACAGCATCAAGAAACCGGTTTGCTTGACGACCATAGAACTGTGGAACCACCTGAATCCATCTCGAACTCAGAAGTGAAACGCAGTATCGCCGATGGTAGTGTGGGGCTTCCCCATGTGAGAGTAGGTCATCGTCAAGCTCTTAAATAAAACACCCCGTTAGGATTTCCTAACGGGGTTTTTTATTTATATCTCGGATGATTCTCTGTCACTGTATAAGGGGCTCTCCCATGTGATTAGTTTGTCTGGAACAAACTAAGACAGCTTCAGCTGCCCGAAGGGTGAGTGCCTGGACGGCACGAATCATTGTAGGTCATCGTCAAGCTCCTAAATAAAACCCCGTCAGGACACCCTGGCGGGGTTTTTCTTTTGGGGTTTTGGAGCCTGAAAGGCCAAGAGGTTTAGCTGGAGGGCGGCCAGTGGCCGCCGCTATTTGACGCGTCGTGCAAAAAACAAATCCTAAGCGCCACGCGTCACCCCAATATGGGCTTTAGAAAATGCCCGGTAAATGAGCCTTTTACCTTGGCCACGTCTTCGGGGGTGCCTTGGGCTATGATGTTGCCGCCTTTGGCTCCACCTTCTGGGCCAAGGTCGATAATCCAGTCTGCGGTTTTAATAACGTCGAGGTTGTGTTCTATCACCACAATAGTGTTGCCTGCATCGCGAAGGCGGTTGAGGACGGTCAAGAGCTGCTGAATGTCGTAGAAGTGCAGCCCTGTAGTGGGTTCATCGAGAATATAAAGCGTGCTGCCTGTGTCGCGCTTGGAGAGTTCTTTGGCAAGTTTAATTCGCTGTGCTTCTCCGCCTGAGAGGGTGGTCGCTGCCTGCCCGAGCTTTATATAGCTTAAGCCTACATCCATCAGTGTTTGCAGCTTGCGCGCCAGCGCGGGGATGGCATCGAAGAAGCTGCGCGCATCCTCGACGGTCATCTCCAGCACCTCATGGATATTTTTACCTTTGTAGCGTACTTCCAGCGTTTCACGGTTGTAGCGTTTGCCTTTGCAGGTGTCGCAGGGCACATAAATATCGGCCAAGAAGTGCATTTCGACTTTGATAACACCGTCGCCCTGGCAGGTTTCACAGCGGCCGCCGCGAACGTTAAAGGAGAAGCGCCCTGCCTTATAGCCTCGTGCTCGTGCTTCTTGTGTCCCTGTGAACAGGTCGCGCACTGGGCCAAAAATACCCGTGTAGGTGGCAGGGTTGGAACGCGGCGTGCGCCCGATTGGGCTTTGGTCGATATCAACGACTTTATCAAGCAAGTTTAAGCCCTCGATACGTTCGTGTTCAGCGGCTTTTAGGGTGCTTGCACCATTTAAGGCGGTGGCGGCTAAAGGCAAGAGCGTGCGATTGATCAGCGTTGATTTGCCTGAGCCAGATACCCCTGTGATGCAGGTCATTAAGCCCAGTGGCAGCGTTAGGGTGACGTTGTTGAGGTTGTTGCCCTTCGCTCCTGCGAGCGTCAAAACTTTATCTGAGTTGAAGGACAGGCGTTTTTTGGGGATCGTAATGCCTTGCACGCCCGACATGTATTGCCCAGTGATGGAGTCGGGGTTGGCAAAGACTTCTTTGGGCGTGCCTTGCGCAATGATTTGTCCGCCATGCACGCCTGCGCCTGGGCCAATGTCGATGAGATAGTCCGCACTGCGGATGGCGTCTTCATCGTGCTCAACCACAATCACGGTATTGCCCAGATCGCGCAGATGGAAAAGCGTTTTTAGTAGGCGCTCGTTATCGCGCTGGTGCAAACCGATGGAAGGCTCATCGAGAATGTACATCACGCCCACTAAGCCTGCGCCAATTTGCGATGCTAAACGAATGCGTTGCGCCTCGCCGCCTGAGAGCGTTTCGGCGCTGCGATTTAAGGTCAGATATTCCAAGCCGACATTGACCAAAAATTGCAGGCGATCACGGATTTCTTTTAGAATTTTTTCGGCAATTTCGCCCTTGTTGCCGCTGAGCTTAAGCTGGCTGAAATAGCTGTGTGCTTGCTCTATGGGCATGGCCGTACAAGCGTGAATGGTTTTATCGCCGATAAAAACGTGCCTTGCCTCAGGGCGCAAGCGTGAGCCTTGGCAGTCTGGGCAGGCTTGGGTACTTAGAAACTTGGCCAGCTCTTCTTGCACCATGGGCGAATCGGTTTCACGGTAGCGGCGCTCTAAATTGGGCAAAATCCCTTCAAAAGAGTGGGCTTTAATGACTTCATCGCCGCGCGAGTTGACATAATGGAAGGGAATTTCATCCTCGCCACTGCCAAAGAGCAGCAGCTCGCGCTCTTTGAGGCTGAGCTTATTAAAGGGTTTGTCGATGTCGAAGCCATAGTGTTTAGCCACGGCGCACAGCATTTGATAATAATAAACCGTGCGCTTATCCCAGCCTTTAATCGCGCCCGCGCCAACGCTTAGGCTGGCGTCCAACACCACGCGATCGGGATCAAAATACTGTTTTACGCCTAAGCCGTCGCAGCTTGGGCAAGCGCCAGCGGGATTGTTAAAGGAGAACAGCCTAGGTTCGAGTTCGGACAGACTGTAGCCGCAGTAGGGGCAGGCAAAGCGTGAAGAAAACAACAAGGGCTCGGCCTTCTCATCCTCCATCGACTGCACTAAAGCCAAGCCATCGCTTTGCTCTAAACAGGTTTCTAACGATTCCGCTAAGCGCTGTTCGATGCCCGCTTTAATTTTAAAGCGATCGACCACCACCTCTATGCTGTGTTTCTTTTTCTTATCGAGGCTGGGCGTGTCGTCGAGATCACAGACCAAGCCATTGACGCGTACGCGCACAAAACCTTGGGCGCGCAAGGCCTCAAAGACGTGGGCGTGCTCCCCTTTGCGCTCGCGCACCACGGGCGCCAAAATCATGTATTTGCCGTCCTCAGGCAACGCCATGATGCTGTCCACCATTTGGCTGACCGATTGAGCTTCAAGGGCAATATCGTGTTCAGGGCAGCGCGGAGTGCCGACGCGCGCAAAGAGTAAGCGTAAGTAGTCGTAGATTTCAGTGACTGTGCCTACGGTGGAGCGCGGGTTGTGTGATGTGGATTTTTGCTCGATGGAAATAGCAGGGGATAACCCTTCAATCAGATCGACATCGGGCTTTTCCATCATAGATAAAAACTGGCGAGCGTAGCTGGAGAGCGATTCGACATAGCGACGCTGCCCTTCAGCATACAGGGTGTCAAACGCCAGGGAGGATTTACCCGAACCGCTTAGGCCTGTAATAACCACCAGTTTGTCGCGCGGGATATCTAGGTTGATATTTTTGAGATTGTGCGTGCGCGCACCGCGAACTTGGATATGGCTATGACTCATGGCGGCTCAACCGAAAAGAAAAGCCGCCAGTATATGCCAAGGCAAGATTGGCTTCAGCTATTACGGAAGGATTCTGCCTTTAGGCTTGTTCGTTACTGAACTCTTCAAGATGTTCTTTGGCCCAGTTAACCGCCTGCATGCGGTTGCTGACGCCGAGTTTCTTGAACAGATTGTAAATATGCGTTTTGACTGTGTGCATACTGAGATTGAGTTTCTCGGCAATGTCCACGTTGGAGGCGCCTGTGGCCGTTAAATCGAGAATCTGACGCTCTCTTTTGGTTAAAAAGGTTTCGCTGACCAAGACCTTTTTGGGCTTTTGTCTGGTGCGGTATAGATAGTCGGCAACGATTTGGCGCGGTAGCCAGCATTCACCATCAAACAAAGCGGTAATGCCTTTGCACAGCTGTTGCTGTGTGCTGTCTGAAGCAAAGATGCCCATCACTATTGGCCATGCCACCATTTTTTCAACAGGGTGATTGCGTGGCACACCAAAGAAAGCAACGCGTATGTTTAAGGGCTGCTGATAGATTTGTTCCAACAGCTCGAGCAATCGCTCTGGGCGCGCCAGATCGGCATCAATGAGAGCGAGGGTGGGACGATTGCTGTTATTCCAGACCTCTCGCCACTGGGGGCTGGGTGCAAACAAGCATTCAAAACCGGTGCGTTGTTGCAAATATCCAAGCAGCACAGAGTTTTGTAAGTGTTGCTGGCCAAAGAGAATGATGCGTTTGGAGGGGTTTTTTTCATCCATTTTTATAACTCCTGTTGCGAGCTTCCATGAGGATCCTTAGTGCGCGCAGAGTGTAAGAAAAAATGCCTAAAATAGCATCCTCTTAAAGTGGTAATTGCATATTTATTGCACGCACGATCGTACCAAAAAGAGCCTTGCGCAGAAGAACACCAAAGCCCCAAAAACTGGTAAACTCTGCGCTTTTGATTTCTAGGGCTGTGTTATGTCTGCCGCAAAACCCACTGTGCCAAAGGATTTATCGATGAGCCGCGATGAACAAGTGGCGTCCGTCTCTTTAGCGTCGCTTTATGCGCTGCGTATGCTGGGGCTGTTTATGGTGTTGCCCGTAATGACCCTTGCTGGGCAGCATTTGCAGGGCGCTTCGGTGGGTTTGTTGGGTTTGGCGATGGGCGTGTATGGGCTGACTCAGGCCTTGCTGCAAATTCCAGCAGGCACGCTGTCAGACCGTATTGGTCGCAAGCCCGTTATCATTGCAGGGTTGGTTGTTTTTGCTCTTGGTAGCCTAGTGGCGGCGATGGCCGATACTGTATGGGGCGTGATTATCGGGCGAGCGCTACAGGGTGCGGGCGCGATTGCCAGCACTATTATGGCGCTACTGACGGACTTAACTCGCGAAGAGCATCGCATGAAAGCCATGGCAACCGTTGGCGTGAGTATCGGTATGTCCTTTTCCGTGGCGCTGATTTTAGGCCCTTGGCTGGTGGCTCTGGGTGGCCTAACCCTGGTGTTTTCAGCGACGGCGGTGTTGGCTTTGTTGGGCATTCTGGTGGTGATCTTTATCATCCCCAGTCCTGAGCGCCAAGCTCAGGCTGAACCCATAG
>JAYRHO010000192.1:0-2899 GCA_041907245.1 Saccharospirillaceae bacterium | reverse complement strand
GTGCATGGGTTAACCTTAAAAATTATTCAACGACGCGCGGCACGAGGTAGTAGCCGTCTTCGGTCTGCGGGGCGATTTTTTGAAAATGTTCGCGTTGATTGCTTTCGATCACCACATCGGGGCGCAATCTTTGGGTGGCATCGAGCGGGTTGGTCATGGGTTGAATTTGAGCGGTATCCACAACACTGAGCTGCGCAAATAAATCCAAAATATTACTGAGATTTTTTTGATATTCCGCAGTCGAAGAGGCGTCTATTTTTAGACGTGCCAGCTCGGCAATATCGTTCACCTGTTCTGGGCTTAAAGCCATGAGATAACTCCAGTCTGTGCAGCGAGAAAGGATGCGAGAGTAGCACAATTGTTTCTTGCTCTAAATCCCTGCCATTGTTAGAGTAACCGCCAATTTTCACCTGTATACAGGAATTTGTTTGATGTTCAAAAAAATAAGAGGTTTTTTTTCCAGCGATTTGTCAATCGACTTAGGTACAGCGAATACATTGATCTACAAACGCGGCCAAGGGATTGTTTTAAATGAACCTTCGGTTGTTGCCATCCGCTTGCAGGGCGCACAAAAAAGTGTGGCTGCGGTGGGTGCGGAAGCCAAACGCATGTTGGGACGTACACCGGGCAATATCCAAGCCATTCGCCCAATGAAAGACGGTGTGATTGCCGACTTTGAAGTCACTGAAAAAATGCTGCAATACTTCATCAAAAAAGTGCATGAAGGCAGTTTGCTTCCCCCAAGCCCCCGTGTTGTTGTCTGTGTCCCTTATCAAGCCACCAAGGTGGAGCGTAAGGCCATTCGTGATTCCGTGATGGGCGCAGGCGCAAGCCACGCTTATTTGATTCACGAACCTATGGCTGCGGCCATTGGTGCGGGCTTGAACGTCGATGAAGCGTACGGCTCGATGGTGGTGGATATCGGCGGTGGTACGACTGAAATCGCCATTATTTCTTTAAGCGGCATCGTTTACGCCGAGTCGGTCAAAGTGGGTGGCGACCGTTTCGATGAAGCCATTGTCGCGTACATTCGCCGCAATTATGGCAGCTTGATTGGTGAAGCCACCGCCGAGCGTATTAAGCAAGAAATTGGCACCGCCTTCCCAGGTGATGAAGTCCGCGAAATCGACGTGCGCGGTCGTAATTTGGCCGAAGGTATTCCGCGCAGCTTTGTATTGAACTCCAACGAAGTGCTCGAAGCCTTGCAAGAATCCTTGGCCGCCATCGTGGCGGCGGTAAAAGGTGCGCTGGAGCAATCTCCTCCTGAATTGGCCTCAGACGTGGCGGAGCGCGGCATGGTGTTAACAGGCGGCGGTGCTTTGCTGCGCGGCTTGGATAAACTTCTAAGCGAAGAAACGGGCCTGAAAGTGCGAGTGGCCGATGATCCGTTGCTCTGTGTGGCATTAGGTGGCGGCAAGTTCTTGGAAACCGCCAGCGAGCGTCAGCTGGAGCTGCTTGAGCACGATTAATAAACCAATAAGCGGGTGCTCAGGCATCCGCTTTGGTCGGTTCGCTGTACAATTTTTATATCTCGATAGCGGCACTAGGCCGCCTTTTTGTTTTTATTAAGAAAAGGGTTTTATTATCAGCCAGTCGTATCACATGCCCGCTGCGCAGCCCAAGCGCTTGGCCATTTTGGCGGTGTTGGCCTTTGCTTTGATGTGGGTGGATAGCCATTATTCGTGGCTAAAGCCCGTGCGCTACAGCCTAAGTTATGTGTTGGTGCCAGTGCAGCAGCTGTCGGTGTTGCCGCAGATGGTTAGCCAAGGCATGAACGAGGCCATGACTTCGCGCGAAGCTTTGCTTGCTGAAAACGAGCAGCTTAAATCGCGCAATCTGGTGCTGGAGCTGCGTGCTCAGCGTCTTGCCAGCCTAGAAACAGAAAACATCGAGCTGCGCGAGTTGCTGCGCGCCTCGGAAATGGTCGATGACCGCGTGCTCATTACTTCCATCATCGCTGTCGATCCCGACCCTTACAGCCAACAAGTGCTGATCAACAAAGGCGGTACAGACGGCGTCTTTATTGGTCAGCCCGTGTTGGATGCCTATGGCTTACTTGGGCAGGTGATTGATGTGCAGCCACATTCGGCGCGGGTGCTGATGATTGCCGATATCAACCACGCCATGCCTGTGCAGGTCAATCGCAATGGCGTGCGCGCCATCGCTCAGGGCACAGGCTCTTTGACGGAATTGGAGCTGATTTATGTACCCGCTACCGCCGATATTATCCCTGGGGATTTGTTAGTCAGCTCAGGGCTTGGGGAGCGCTACCCGCGCGGCTACCCCGTGGCGACGGTCAGCTCGGTGGAAAACACCCCAGGCGACCCCTTCGCCAAAGTGATGGCCGTACCCAGCGCCCAGCTGGAGCGCAGTCGTTTGCTGTTGTTGGTGTTTAGCAAAGGTTCGGCGCATGTGCCGCCACAAGAAATTTGGAAGTCGAACTGATGCCCATTCGCGCCATTCTCTTTTCCGTACTCTTTATTTTTCTAGGCTTTGTGCTGGAGCGTCTGCCTTTGCCCGACCTTATCGACTGGTTTACGCCCACTTGGGTGTGGCTGGTGGTCACTGTACTGGTGCTGCGTGCGCCTGAGTATTTTGGCTTATGGCTGGCTATTCCGATCGGGCTGCTGCTGGATATCGAAAAGTTTGAGCCCTTTGGGCTGAACGTGCTGCTTTTGGGGCTGCACATTGTGTTGTTGCAGTTTTTGTATCGTCGCATTGCACTGTTGAACAATTTTGTGCTGCTGACTGTACTGGTCGGTGGCCTAGTGCTGGCGCGGCAAGTGCTCAACGGGCGGCGCTGGATGCTTTGTTTGGTGGTGGCAGTAAAGATGGCAGCGCACCAGATGAGAATTCGCCCTAACAAAACCCTGCAAACTGAGTCCAGGCCGACGCCGCT
>JAYRHO010000191.1:0-2460 GCA_041907245.1 Saccharospirillaceae bacterium | reverse complement strand
GGCAGCGGGTAATTTTTTAATAACAGCTCAGCAAGTTCGGCAAGCTCTGGCCAAATGCTTAAGGCTTGGCGTAATTGCTCATGGCTTAATGGGTATTTTTCGATACTGGTGAAATGCAGCCAGCCGTGATTGTGGCTGCGTGCGCGCCAAGCTTGCCAGGTGAGTAAAAAATTTAACCCTGTACCAACACAGGTTTCAACAATAGTAAAGCTGGGTTGCGTATTCCACGGCCAGTCTTGCCAGCGTTTTTCTAAATGATTTTGCTGCAAAAAAACATAACGGCTTTCTGCTAAGCCGTTTTCTTTGGAAAAATACGGATCATTAAACTGGGCAGAAAAGGGTTGCCCATTCTGCCAGAGTAATTCAGGGGCGTTCAACGAGGGTAGCATCTAAGCTTAATGGCTGTGCGCAAGAACGCTGGCACTTTCGATTAACACGGTTTGGCGAGGCTCATCCATTGACGTGGTGGGCAGAGCGGCAATTTTATCGACAACCTCCATGCCTTTGATCACTTTACCAAAAACGGCATAGCCAAAATCGCGCGCGCCGTGATCCAAAAAGGTGTTGTCTTTTACGTTGATGAAAAACTGACTGGTAGCGCTATCAACTTGATTAGTGCGTGCCATCGCGATCGTGCCGCGCGCGTTTTTTAGGCCGTTATTGGCTTCGTTTTTAATGGGCGCGCGCATGGGTTTCATCATTCTGTTTTCATCCATGCCACCGCCTTGAATCATAAAGTTTTTAATTACGCGATGAAAAATCGTGCCGTCGTAATGTTTATCTTGCACATAGGTTAAAAAATTATCCACGCTGATGGGGGCTTTGTCGTTTTCAAGCTCGATAACAATGTCGCCTTGATTGGTTTTGATTAAAACATGAGTGTTTTCCGCTTGAGCCAAGAGGCTGGCAAAGCTGAAAAAAATAACCAGAAAAAAGCGCGCAAAAGAAATAAATTTCATAAAAAATCCAAAATAAAAAGCGTTCTAAGTGATGAGGTTCGAGAAAAAGAGCAGGCCGACTGCGCAGCGCGCAAGATCGGCCATGATTGCGAATTGATGGAGTGCTAAAACTACGCCCACCCTGAATTACGACGGCCGCGTAATGAAGGCAGAATCAAGCCCGCCAAGATACCCGCGAACACCAAGCCGCCGCCGTACAGTATGTAGGTTTGTTGGCGAGCGTCATGCAGGCGGGCATTTTCGGTGGTCAGTGTTTCGTTTTGCAGCTCCAGCTCACGATTTTTTTCGCTCAGGCTTTGCACTTTTTCGTTTAGCTCTAATGCCGACGAGGAAATGCTTTTAATGTTTTCTAGCTCTTTGCCCAGATCGGAATTTTCACGGCCAAGGCCTGTGCGCTCACCGCGCAGTTTGTCGGCTTCGGTTTTAAAGGTGTCGCGTTGTTGGCGTGTGGCGGCCAGTTCGGATTTTAATTTTTCCAGCTCTTGCTGAGCCAGAACTAATTTTTCTTTGGCAGTGGGTTGCAGATCCAAAAAGCGCGTCAGCACATAGCCTTCTAAGCCTTTGTCGGTTTTGACTTTGGTGTAACCTGTCTCGGCGTTTTCTTCGATAAAAAATAGATTTTCGCCGCTGGGCAGCGCTTTAAGGATTTTGTATTCAAGGCTTGGGCCTGCGCGCAATTGCAGCCAGAGTGTGTCGGTAACGTAACGCATTTCAGCCGCCAAAGAGCTTAAACTAAAGGCCAGTAAGGCGCAGGAGGCGAGTATTTTCTTCATGAAATTATCCTTATTATTTTACGGCAGAACTTTAAGAAAAGGTTTGACTGTGACTTGCTGATAAACGCCTGCGCCCACATAGGGGTCGGCATCAGCCCAGCTTTTTGCTTCAGATAAGGAAGCAAATTCCGCCACCACCAAACTGCCGCTAAAGCCTGCATCGCCTGGGGTGCTGCTGTCGATGGCAGGATGGGGGCCTGCAAGCAATAAACGGCCTGCGTCTTTGAGGGCATTTAAGCGTTCAAGGTGAGCAGGGCGCACGCTTTGGCGTTTTGCGAGGCTATCGGGAACGTCTTGGCTGATGATGGCATACCACATGGTTATTCTTCCTTTTTTTCGATAAAGCGATACAAGAAAAATGATTGGCCAATAATAAACAGCAGTGTGAGGCCTAATAAACCAAAAAGTTTGAAATCGACCCAAATATCTTCAGAAAAGTGGTAAGCCACATAAAGATTGACGGCGCCGCTTACAATAAAAAACGCCACCCAGGCATAATT
The DNA here is from genome assembly GCA_041907245.1 of Saccharospirillaceae bacterium. GTDB lineage: Bacteria > Pseudomonadota > Gammaproteobacteria > Pseudomonadales > Oceanobacteraceae > Venatoribacter. Next base: position 228 of record JAYRHO010000191.1, on the reverse strand, counting down.
TAATTTTTTCCAATTGGCGGCAGGCATAGTCACGGCTTGCTCCATCATGCGCTGCAAAAAAGATTTTTCCATAAACCATTGGCTAAATAAAAAGCCTGCGGCAAACAGCCAATTGACCAGCGTGGGTTTCCACATAATAAATTCTTTGTTTTGCAAAAGAACGGTCGCGCCACCCAAGAGCACCACCAAGACTAAGGTGACTATGTGCATTTTCTCGACCTTACCTGT
>JAYRHO010000190.1:0-14878 GCA_041907245.1 Saccharospirillaceae bacterium | reverse complement strand
CCAAGCACACCCAGCGGCACGATGAGCATGACCGAGAAGGGCACAGACCAGCTTTCATACAAGGCGGCCAAGCACAAGAACACCACTAGCAGCGAAATGCTCAGCAATAAGGGGGTTTGCGAACCTGAAACGCGCTCTTGGTAGGACATGCCTGTCCACTCGTAACCCACGCCCGCAGGCAGCTTGGCAATCAGCTCTTCCATGGCTTGCATGGCCACCCCCGTGCTTAGACCTGGGGCAGCCTCGCCTTGGATGTTCATCGAGGGCACGCCGTTATAGCGCTCCAAGCGTGGAGAGCCAAAATCCCAAGAGGTGGTGGTAAAGGCCGAAAAGGGCACCATTTCGCCTTTGGCATTGCGTACATACCACGGGTTGATGTCCTCGGGCATCATACGGAAGGGGGCATCGGCCTGCATGTACACTTTTTTCACGCGACCACGGTCGATAAAGTCATTTACATAAGAACCGCCCCAAGCCGAACTTAAGGTTTGGTTGACCGAGCTTACGCTTAAGCCTAAGGATTTGACTTTTTCGTAGTCGATATTGATGCGGAAAATCGGCACGTCAGGCATGCCGTTGGGGCGCACACGCACCAAGCGCGGATCCTGTGCGGCCATGCCCAAAAGCTGATTGCGCGCCATGGTCATTTTGTCGTGACCAAGGTTGTTGCGGTCTTGTAGCTGCAAGTCAAAACCCGATGCCGTGCCCAGCTCTGGGATGGGGGGCAGGTTAATGGGGAAAATGGTGGCGTCTTTAATCTGGCTTAACGCACCCCAAGCACGGCCTAAAATAGCGCCTGCCGATTGGGCAGGATCTTGGCGCTCATCCCAGTCTTTGAGCTTGACGAAGGCCATACCGACGTTTTGCCCTTGGCCTGAGAAGCTAAAGCCTGCAACCGAGAACACCGATTCCACTGCGGGTTCAGAGGCATAGTATTGGCGCATTTTTTCCATGGCGTCCATGGTGCGCTCCATGGTTGCGCCTTGTGGCAGTTGCACCAGGTTCAAAAGCACGCCTTGGTCTTCGGTGGGCAAGAACGAGGTGGGCATACGCACATAAAGCACACCCAAAGCCACCACCAGCGCCAAGTAAATACCAATCATACGCACAGGACGTTTCACCGCGCCCTGAGTCACGCCGACATAGCCGTGAGTCAGTTTGGAGAAGGTGCGGTTAAACCAGCCAAAGAAGCCTTTTTGCTCGGTCAACTCGCCCTTGGGGTGATGCTTGAGCAAGCTGGCGCACAAGGCAGGAGTCAGCACCAAAGCCACCAACACCGACAGCGCCATGGCCGAAACGATAGTGATGGAGAACTGACGGTAAATGACGCCCGTTGAACCACTCATAAAGGCCATAGGGATAAATACCGCCGACAGTACCAAGCCAATACCGATCAGCGCGCCCGTGATTTGTTCCATAGAACGCTTGGTGGCTTCTTTCGGCGGTAAGCCGTCTTCGTCCATTACCCGTTCGACGTTTTCCACCACGACAATGGCGTCGTCCACCAACAGGCCGATGGCCAGCACCATACCGAACATGGTGAGAGTGTTGATGGTAAAACCAAAGGCGTACATCACCCCCAGCGTACCTAACAGCACCACGGGTACAGCAATGGTGGGAATCAAGGTGGCGCGAATGTTACCCAAGAACAGATACATCACGAGGAACACCAAAACCACCGCTTCGACTAGGGTTTTGACCACTTCATTGATGGAGATTTTGACGAAAGGTGTGGTGTCAAAGGGGTAAACCACTTCCATACCTTGCGGGAAGAAGGGCTTGAGTTCATCCACCTTGGCACGCACCGCCGCAGCGGTGTCGATGGCGTTGGCACCTGGTGCCAGCTGCACGGCAATACCTGTAGAGGGTTTGCCGTTGTAGAAGCTTTCGGCCATGTAGTTTTCAGCGCCCAGCTCCACACGAGCCACGTCTTTTAGGCGCACTTGCGAGCCGTCGTTATTGACCTTAACCAGAATGTTTTCAAACTCTTGCACACTCTCAAGGCGTGTTTGCGCAATGATGGTGGCGTTGAGCTGCTGATTGGCAACGGCGGGCGTACCGCCGAGCTGGCCTGCAGCGAACTGGCTGTTTTGCTCACCAACGGCGGCTTTGACTTCCAGAGGTGTTAGGCCATAAGCGTTGAGCTTGTCGGCTTGCAGCCAAATACGCATGGCGTATTGAGAGCCAAACACGCGCAGCTCACCCACGCCCGGCGTACGAGACAGCGGCTCTTTGAGGTTACTGTTGGCGTAGTCGGCGAGGTCAAACTTGGTGAGCTTGCCGTCGGAAGACACCAAGCCCACGATCATCAAAAACGACGACGAAGCTTTGGTCACGCTGATGCCCATTTGCTGCACTTCAATAGGCAGCAAGGCTTCCGCCAAGGACAGATTGTTTTGCACCTGCACTTGCGCGATGTCGGCACTGACGCCAGGGGCAAAAGTCAGGCTAATGCTGACGTTACCCGAGCTGTTGCTTTGCGAAGACATATAGAGCAAGCCGTCTAAGCCCGTCATGGACTGCTCGATCACTTGGGTTACGCTGTCTTCGATGGTTTGCGCCGAGGCGCCTGGGTAGTTTGCTGAAATACGGATTTGCGGTGGCGCAATGCTTGGGTATTGCTGCACTGGCAGATTCAGCAAGGACAGCGTACCCGCCAACATGATGATGATGGCGATCACCCAAGCAAAAATGGGACGATCAATAAAAAACTTAGCCATGATTATTTCTCTTCAGGGTTCACTTTGATGCCAGGCTGAACTTTCATAATGCCGCTGGTAATAACGCGATCACCGGCGTTTAGGCCACTTTTTACCAGCCAGTTGTCACCGCTGGCACGAGACACTTCAATAACGCGCATTTCCACGGTGTTTTCGGCGTTGACAATCATGGCCACAGTAACGGCGCTGCCTTGGCGTACTACGGCTTTCTGTGGCACTAAAATGGCGTTTTCAACATGAGAGCTGACTACCTTGGCACGCACGAACATACCAGGTAATAGGCTGGCGTCTTTGTTTTTAAACAGTGCGCGCACGTTCACCGCGCCTGTGCTTGGGTCGACATTGACGTCGGTAAATTGCAGCTCACCGGTTTCGCCGTAGACCGTGCCGTCATCCAGCTCTAGGGTGACTTCTTGCGACAGATTGGCGTTTTTCATACCCACCAAGGCCGCCGCAGGGCGTTGAATATCCACATACACGGGCGACAGCTGACGAATGGTGGTTAGGGCCGTGGCTTGCTGCGCGCTCACCAGTGCACCCTCGGTAATGGCAGAGCGGCTGATTACCCCAGAGATGGGCGCAACGATTTCAGTGTAACCGAGGTTCACCTTGGCGCTTTGCACCGCAGCCTGTGCGGCTTTCACTTGCGCTTCGGTCTGCTTGGCCTGTGCCTGAGAGTCGTCCAGCTCTTGGTCGCTGATGGCCGATTGTTTGGCCAGCTCTTTATAGCGCTCGGCTTTGAGCTTGGCAGTATCGGCATTGGCTTGAGCAACGGCCAGCTGTGCTTCGGCACTGGCTAGCTGGGCTTGGTAAAGAGAGGGATCGATTTGATAGAGCTTGTCACCTTGCTTAACGGTTGCGCCTTCGGTGAAAAAACGCTTAGTGATAATGCCGCTGACCTGTGGGCGAATCTCCGCTGAACGATAGGCGGTAACGCGCGCAGGCAGTAAATCGGTCAAATCCAAATTAGTGCTTTTGAGCGTAGTCACTTCAACAGTAGGAGGCGGCATTTGCATTCCAGCGGCCGCAGCGGGGTTGTTTTTCTGGCCGCAGCCCACCAATGTCAGCGTGGCTGCTAGGGCCAAAGAGAATGGGAAATGGGTGCGTAAGTTCATGTTAGCCATGATGTCCTCTGTGGGTGAAAGCGCTAGGCCGTATGCCCAAGCGAAAATAGGCTGTGTTTATACCGCTTTCTGGATAGCTGAGCTAGCCAAACGTGCGGAATGGATTGTTTATGTTTTTGGAACAGTGGTGAAAATAAAAACAGTGGCAGCGGCTAGAGAATAGCGCTTGCTGTCGTTTCTGGGGCGCTGTGTCTGGAAAGAGAGGTCGCCAATGCTATGTAGAAAGGAAACTATTTTGTATCAAGAGAAAAACGGCCAAAAGACAGTTTCTTTTGGCCGCTGGGGCATGGATTAAAGCTTGGACGTTTCTTCGATAGTGCGGCGAGCGGCTTCGATCATCTCGTCATCGTAATTGCCCTTAGGTGGGCGGCAGAGCAAGCACAAGCCAGCCTAGCCTAGCGAGCGATAAAGGAAAATATGCTACTATCGCCGCGAAATTTTTCGGGAAGAAAATCACTATGCGGCTTAAAGCCATCAAACTGGCTGGATTCAAATCCTTCGTAGACCCCACCACTGTGCCCTTTGCCACCAATATGACGGGTATTGTTGGGCCAAACGGCTGCGGTAAATCCAACACCATTGATGCGGTGCGCTGGGTAATGGGCGAGAGTTCGGCCAAGTATTTGCGTGGCGATGCCATGACCGACGTGATTTTCAACGGCAGTGCCGAGCGCAAGCCCGTCGGCAAAGCCAGCGTCGAGCTGATCTTTGATAACAGCGACAAAACCCTAAAAGGCGAATACGCCGCCTACAACGAAATCAGCCTGCGCCGCCAAGTGACCCGCGATGGCCAGTCCTTGTATTTCTTAAACGGGGCGAAATGCCGCCGCAAAGACATTACCGATATTTTCCTAGGTACAGGTTTGGGGCCGCGCTCTTACGCCATCATCGAGCAAGGCATGATTTCGCGTTTGATTGAAGCCAAACCCGAGGAGCTGCGTATTTATGTGGAAGAAGCCGCAGGCATTTCCAAATACAAAGAACGCCGCCGCGAAACCGAAAACCGCATTGCCCGCACCCGCGAAAACTTAGAGCGCTTAGAAGACATCCGCCAAGAGCTGGAGCGTCAGCTTGGGCATTTGCAGCGCCAGGCGGCGGCGGCGGAAAAATACAAAGAATACAAAGCCCAAGAGCGCGAGAAAAAAGCCCAGCTGCAAGCGCTGAAATGGCAAGCCCTAGACGCCGATTACCAAGAGCGCGAGCTGGCCATTGCCCGCTTTGAAACCGCTTTTGAAGGGCAGATTGCCAAGCAGCGCGCGGTCGATGCGCAAATAGAAGGGCTGCGCCAAGACCACTTTGAAAAATCCGAGCAGTTTAACCAAGCGCAAAACAAATATTACGAAGTGGGCGCGCAGATCGCTCGCCAAGAGCAGAAAATCGAACACCAGGCGCAAATGAGTTTGCAGCTCGACCGTGAGCTTGGCGAAGTGAAAAAAAGCCTGTTCGATGCCGAGCGCGCCTTGGAAAACGACCAGCTTAAACAAGAAATGCACCGCGCTGAGCTGGAGCATTTTGCTCCAGAGCTGGAGCTGATGCAGGCGCAGCGCGAAGATCAGGCTATGGCTTTGCTGGAGGCGCAAGAGGCGCAAGAGCAAGGGCTGCGCGACTGGGAAGCCTTTACCGCCCGCGCCAGCGAACCGACCAAGCAAGCCGAAGTGGCGCAAACCAAAATGCAGGCCACCGAGCAGCAGCTGGCGCGCATAGCGGGGCAAATTCGTCGTTTAGAAGACGAGCTCAGTGCCTTGGCGCACAACCCCGAACAAGAAGAAATTCGCCTGTTAAGCGAGGAGCTTAGCGAGCAAGAGCTGCAAGCCGAAAGCGCCCAAGAGCAAATGGAAAGCTTGCAAGCTCAGGTGGCGCACAGCCGTGAAGCGCTGGAGCAACTGCGCAGCCAATACGACCAAGGCAAAAACCAGCTGGCGCAGCAGCGCACCCGTCAGGCTACCTTACAAGCGCTACAAAAAGCCGCGCTGGGGCAAAGCAACGAAGCCGTAGGGCATTGGCTGGAAAGCCATCAGCTGGCACGTAAAGCGCGTTTGGCCGAGCAAATCCAAGTGCAAGCGGGCTGGGAAATCGCCGTAGAAACGGTGCTGGGTAATTTCTTGCACGCGGTCATGCTCGATGATGTGGCGCAGGCCGCGCCTTGGCTGGACAGCTTCAAAGCCGGTGAATTGGTGCTGTGGCAGCAACAAAGCCAAAGCTCAAGCGCCAGTGGCAACAGCCTGCTGGCTAAAGTCAGCTGCCGCCAAGACCTCTCGGTACTTTTGGGCAAGGTCAGGGTTGCCGCCGATTTGGCACAAGCCTTAGCACTGCGTGCGCAGCTTAGCGCCGATGAATCGGTCATCACCCCCGATGGCCTGTGGCTGTCAAAAAACTGGTTGCGTGTGAGCAAGCAAGCGGCCAACGAGGGCGGCGTGCTGGCGCGTCAGCAAGAGCTGGAGCTTTTGGACGAGCAAATCGAAGAGCTGGATATTCAGGTCGAGGAGTGGGAGGTGGATTTAAACTCCGCCAAGCTGCGCCTTGCCAATTTAGAACAGCAGCGCGATCAAGCCGCGCGTGCGCAGCAGCCGATCAGTCAGCGTTTGATGCAGCTGAAGTCGCAGCTATCGGGCAAGCAGGCGCGCGCCGAACAATTTGCCCTGCGCAGCGACAAACTCAAAACCGATATTAAAGAGCAGCAAGAGCTGCAAAGCCTAGAGCGCGAAAATCTCGAAGAGCTGCGTATGCAGTGGCAAGAAGCCATGAGCCACATCGACAGCGACAGCAGCGAGCGCGAGCGCCTACAAAAATTGCGTCACGACGCGCAGCAGCGCTTGGATGCGGTGCGCCAGCAAGAGCAAGACCTGCGTCAGCGCTCGCATGCTTTGGAGCTGAAAGTACAAGGGCTAAAAAGCCAAGAAGCCAGTTTAAGCGAAGCCGTTGCGCGCTTGGCGGCACAGATTGCGCAGGCCAAACAGCGCAAAGAGCAAATTTTAGCCAATCAAAAGCAAGACCACAGCGGCGATTTAGACGAGCTGAAATTGGCCTTGGAAGAAATGCTGGAGCGCCGTTTGCAAGCCGAGCAGCATATGCAGGGCGCACGCCAAGCGCTGGAGCAGGTCGATAGCCAAATGCGCGAGCTCGAAGGTGCGCGCGCTCAGGCCGAACTCAAAGCCCAAGAAGTGCGTAACGAGCTGGAAAGGGTGCGCATGGAATGCCAGGCCCTGGATATTCGCCGCCAAGCCCTGATCGAAAATCTGGCCGAAGAAAAACTCAGCCTAAAAGAAGTGCTGGAAGCCATGCCTGAGGAGGCCAACGCCGAGGAATGGCAAGAGGAGCTGGCGCGCATTGGTGAGCGTATCAGCCGTTTGGGGGCGATTAACCTTGCCGCCATCGACGAGTACAAGGTCCAAAGTGAGCGTCAAGCCTATTTGGAAGCGCAGCACAGCGACCTGACCAAGGCGCTCAATACCCTTGAGGGCGCGATTGCCAAAATCGACGGCGAAACCCGCACCCGCTTTAAAGAAACCTTCGACAAGATGAACGCAGGCTTGGCCGAGCTCTTCCCCAAGGTCTTTGGGGGCGGCCATGCGTGGCTGGAGCTGACCGAAGAGGACATGCTCAATACGGGGGTGGCCATCATGGCGCGCCCGCCCGGTAAGAAAAACAGCACCATTCATTTGCTCTCAGGCGGCGAAAAAGCCCTGACGGCCATTGCCTTGGTGTTCTCGATCTTCCAGCTCAACCCCGCGCCTTTTTGTATGCTCGATGAGGTGGACGCGCCCTTGGACGACGCCAACGTCGGCCGCTATGCGCGCCTAGTGAAGGCCATGAGTGAAAAGGTGCAGTTTATTTACATCACCCACAATAAAATTGCGATGGAACAGGCCTCGCAACTGATGGGCGTGACCATGCACGAGCCAGGGGTGTCGCGCTTGGTGTCGGTGGATATCGAAGAAGCGGTGCAGATGGTCGAAAGCTAAAGCCTTCGACCACATCGGCTAGCGCAGCTTATTGAGGTAGATTTTTTCAAAGCGTTTCTTTGCCCAATGCAGCAGTCTCATTTGCGGTAAGACAAAGTTACGCTCGCCACGGCGATACACCAGCACGCCACCATCCAAAGAATCAATAATGCAGGCCAGCTCGGCCACAAAAGGCACAGAAGGCGTTTGCCCCTTTAACTGCGCGGCAATGTTTTTCGCCACTGCCACGGCTTGCAAGTCCGCTTGGTGCGCTTGCTTGGCCAACCACTCAGGGCCTGGGTAGCTGCCCGCATCGCCTGCCACATAAACATGGCTTAGCCCTTGTACTTGGCCGTATTCATTGGCGGCAATAAAGCCGCCTTCGGAGCGCGGCAGCTCGCAGTTATCCAGCCATGCAGGGCCAGTCAGGCCTGGCATAAATAAAATCAAATCGGCGTCAAATTCGCCGCCTTCGGTCACGACCTTGTCAGCCTCAAAACGCACGGGCTTGTGGCCAAGGTGCGTTTCAATGCCGAGTTTTTCCATGCGCTGTAACAGCTTGGCCACCGCTGCGCCGCCCAAGCGTTGGCCAGGCTGAAGAGAGGGGTTAAAGAAAATCAGTTTGAATTGATCGCGGCGGCCTTGTTGGCGCAGCAGCGTGTCCAGCCCAAATAAAAACTCAAACATCGGGCCGCCACGCACTGCGCCAGGCTCTTTGGGGTTGGAGGAAAAACCGATGGCAATGGTGCCGCTTTTAAGCTGGTCGAGCTTGGCGCACAGCGCCTCAACAGGGGCGATGCCTTCGCAGGGAATCAAAGCGTGCTCGATGCCTGGCAGTTTTTTTAAGTAGCGCCCGCCTGTGGCGATAATAAGGTAGTCGTAGTGGATGGAGCCTTGGTCGGTGATCAGGGTGCGCCCCGCGTCGGCTATTTTTTCGACCTTACCCGCAAGCCAATTAACCTGATGACGTTTAAAAAAGGCGCGTAAATCGACTTTTAAGTCGGAGGCGGTACGCAGCTTGGCAGGCAGCCAAATCAGGCTGGGCAAATACACCAGCTCCGCCTGCGGCGACACCACTGTAATCTTGGCGTCAACGCGGTTCTTACGCAGCTCGCGCACAGCGGCAACGGCGGCAAAACCCGAACCTAAAATAACAATCTCAGTCATGGCGAGGCTCCTTAAAAATGGCGTATTACTATATAGCTATTTAGCTATAAGGTCATCTGTGTGGCTTGCGCAAAAACCTGTGTGCTCCTGCGAAATATGTTTTTCTTAGAACGCTTGGCGCGCATATACTACGCGCTCCTTTAAACCCCTCAGCAACTTAGCAAAAACCTGCGTTTTTGCCTGCACAGGAGAACTTTGTATGACCATTCGTATTGGCATAGTGGGCTACGGCAATTTAGGCCGAGGCACTGAAAAAGCCATCAGCAACAACCCCGACATGAGCCTCGTTGGCGTCTTTACCCGCCGCGCCCCTGAAGCCGTGAAAACCGCCAGCGGTGTGCCCGCCTACCACATGGACAGCCTGAACAGCTTTACCGATAAAATCGACGTGTTGGTCTTGTGCGGTGGCTCCAAAGACGACCTACCCGAACAAGGCCCTGCACTGGCCAAACTCTTTAACACCGTAGACAGCTTTGATACCCACGCTCGCATCCCTGAATACTTTGAGGCCGTCAACAAAGTGGCCGTCGCCAACAAAAAAACCGCACTGATTTCCATCGGCTGGGACCCTGGCATGTTTTCTATTAACCGCCTGTACGGTGAGGCGATTTTGCCCGTAGGTGATACTTACACCTTCTGGGGCAAGGGCGTAAGCCAAGGCCACTCCGACGCCATTCGCCGCGTCAAAGGAGTAAAAAACGGCGTGCAGTACACCCTTCCTTCACCAACGGCCATTGAGCAAGTACGCAGCGGCAGCCGCCCCAATCTAAGCACGCGCCAAAAGCACACGCGTGAATGCTTTGTGGTGCTGGAAGAAGGCGCGGATGCCAGCGCCGTGGCGCTGGAAATTAAAAACATGCCCAACTACTTTGCCGACTACGACACCACCGTGAACTTTATCAGCGAAGCCGAGCTTAAAGCCCAGCATGCGGGCATTCCTCACGGTGGCTTTGTCATTCGCAGTGGTCTAACCAGCGAAGGCGTAAAACAAGTGGTGGAATACTCGTTGAAATTGGACAGCAACCCCGAGTTCACCTCCAGCGTGCTGGTGGCCTACGCGCGCGCGGCTTATCGCCTAAGTCAGCAAGGCCAATATGGTGCGAAAACCGCCTTTGATGTGGCTCCAGGTTTACTTTCTATTAAAAGCGCCGCCGAGCTGCGCGCTGAACTCTTGTAAGTTGACCTAACAAGCGCCTGCCTGCGTCAAAAATGTCATAGGCAGGCGCAAACAATGCTTCTACTGTTGCCCCTTCAACAATAATAACGATAAGGGTTTTGCTGTGTTCAAAACGATTCCTCTGTTTTCTTTCCTGTGTTTTAGCCTGCTGCCTGTGGCCTTTGCCCAAGCCGATAGCGCTGCTCCTGCAACCTCCGCCACAAACAGCGCCGCGCCTGTCGATGACGATCGCTTTGCCATTAACGAAGACGAATGGGAGCTGATTATCAACAAAGACGGCGTGCAAACTTATCGCATGCGTCATAAGGGCACCGCCGTGCAAACCTTCAAAGGCGTGGCTTTTGTCGATGCCAAAATTGAAGTGATTGGTGAAGTGCTGCGCGATATTCCGTCCTATCCAAAATGGATGGCGAAATTCAAAGACACGCAAATTTTAAAAACCATCGACCGCAATACCTATGTGTTTCACACGGGTATTAAAACGCCTTTTATTTATGAAAATCGTGATTTGGTCGTCGAAAATAAAACCACCTATAACTTTGATAACGGCACGGCCTTTTTGCAATTTTGGGCGGCCAAAGATTACCAATACCCAGCACAAAAAGGCTATTTCCGCATTGATTTGCTCGAGGGCAATTATTTGCTCGAATACTTTGGCCGCGATAAAACCCGCGTAAGCTACCAATATCGCTCCGACCCAGGCGGTAACATTCCTGTGGCTATTGCCAATGAAGTGGAAATGAAATTCTTCCCCACGCACACGCTGGTGAATCTGCGTGACATGGTAAAACAAGACAAATACATCAGGGGCGGCTTGGCATCACCCGAGCACGATATGATTGAAAAAATGCTCGATGATCGCAGCAAAGTGGAAATTATTTTACGAAATCGCCTAAGCGAATACATCACCGATAAAAAATTATTGGACAGTATTTTTGCTATGCCCGAAGCGCAAAAGCTGGTGGACGGCGTGTATAAGAATCGCTCCGATTTTGCCAGCATTCGTGCGGCGATGGTGGGGCTCTTTAAGCTGATGAGCTCGCTCGACCAGCAGCCTGCGTTAAAAGCGCAAATGAGCGAAATCATGGCTTACTTAAAGCCTAAAGAGCTGGGCAGTTTCTTTAATATGGAAAAATTCATGGGTGAGCTGTGGCTGGTGGATGAAATCGCCAAGCAACCTGAAATCATTAACAGCATGTTTAATGAAAAAAGCCCACTGGCCAAAGAGCTGTTTGAAAAAATCACCAGCTCCGAGGTGGCGGTAAAATCCTTTATTCGCAGCAAACGCCTCGCCACCAAAATTTTAGAAAATCCCAGCGTTCGCCAAAAGCTTTGGGATGACGAAGTGCTGCGCAAAGAGCTGGCGGCAAAACTACCTAAGTTCAAAACACTCGATGATTTTGAACAGCTCGTTGCCAGTCGCGTAAACACTTACTAACGCGCAAGCGCACTTAGCCAAAACGAGGCACCACAGCCTGCGCGGTTTATTTAAAGCGCGCAGGCTTTGACGTAAGCAGGCTCAGGCAGGACAATAACGCCTTTACTGAGGTGACTATGACTGAAACGGTTAAGCTCGATGCCAGAGGGCTGTTCTGCCCAGAACCTGTAATGATGTTGCACAATCTCATGCGCGATTTGGCCATAGGCCAAGAGGTCGAGGTATTGGCAACCGACCCATCCACCCAGCGCGATTTTGTCAAATTCTGCACTTTCTTAGAGCAAGAGCTGCTCGAAAGCGGCGAAAAAGACGGCATATATCATTTTAAAATCCGTAAACAGAGTGCTTGCTGATGCGCGTATTTTTGCTATCGACTCTGCTTGGTTTCAGCCTCGTTGGCTGCACCACCGTGCCCGTGCCTGAGCTTGCGGTCACGCAAATTAACCAATGCGCCGAACCCTTAGGCGTGAGCTTAAAACTCAATACCCTCACCATCGCTTTGGGCGAGCGCCCAAGCGCAGGCTACAGCGTGGAGCTTTTGAATCTTGAGCAAAAAGGCGAGCTGTTACGCCTCAGTTATCGTGAAAAAGCACCTGCACAACCAAATAGCAAAAGAGAAAAAACTCGCCCTTGTGTGCAGCTCAAGCTTCCTGAAGGCTGGCAAGTACTGGAAGTGGTGGCGCAAGACGGCGGACAGCGCGTGCGCTTAACGCCCAAAGACGACAGCCTCTTGGGTGGCCAATGATTATTCTTGGCATCGACCCAGGTTCACGCATCACGGGCTTTGGCGTTATCGAGCGCGACGGCCAAAAAATTCGCTATCTCAGTAGTGGCTGCATTCGCACAGGCGAAGGTGAGCTTTATGAACGGCTGGAGAAAATCTTTTTAGGTGTCAGCGAATTGGTGGACACCTATCAGCCTAAGCAATTTGCCATCGAACAGGTTTTTATGGGCAAAAACGCCGATTCGGCCTTAAAACTTGGGCAGGCACGCGGTGTGGCCATTGTTGCTGCCAAACTCAAAGGGCTGAATGCCGCCGAATACGCGCCGCGCACCATCAAACAAGCGGTGGTCGGCAAGGGCAGTGCCAGCAAAGAGCAGGTGCAGCACATGGTGCAGTATTTGCTCAAGCTGCCAGGCAAGCCGCAGGCCGATGCCGCCGATGCGTTGGCCATTGCCATTTGTCATGCCCACACCAGCGCGGGGCTTGCCGCCCAGTATGGTGTCACGGGCGTGGCGCAGGGGCGTATGCGCTAACGGTTTACAGTTGCCATGCTCTGCTTTAGGCTAGGCAGCTTTATTTTAAGTGTGTTGTTTCCCCTATGATTGGTCGTTTACAGGGTGTGCTGCTGGAAAAGCAAGCGCCTGAATTATTGCTGGACGTAAAGGGCGTGGGCTACGAGCTGTTCGCCCCGATTTCGACCTTTGCGCAGCTGGGTAAAGTTGGCGAAGAAGCCACTTTGTATACGCACTTAGCCATCCGTGAGGATGCGCATCAGCTTTATGGCTTTGCCAGCAAATCCGAACGCACCTTATTTCGCACTTTGATTAAAGTCAGCGGCGTAGGGCCCAAGCTGGCATTGGGTATTTTGTCGGGTATGGATGCCAAAGCCTTTGCTCTTTGCGTGCAAACCGAAGACATAAAATCCTTAACCAAGCTGCCCGGTGTGGGTAAAAAAACCGCCGAGCGTCTGATTATTGAAATGCGCGACCGCCTAAGCGAATGGCAAGCGCCTGCGCCTTTGTGGGCGGCGGTGGAGCAAAGCGAAAAAGCCCAAGAAAACGCCCGCCTCGCCGAGGCCGAAAGTGCGCTGGTGGCCTTGGGCTATAAGCCGCAGGATGCCGCCAAGATGCTTAGCAAAGTAGCCAGCCAAGCCAGCAGCGCCGAAGAGCTGATTCGCCTCGCGCTCAAGCATTCTTTGGGGTAAGCCATGTTCGAAGTGGATCGTTTTGTAAATCCCGCCCCACTTTTGGGTGAAGAGCAGTATGACCGCGCCATTCGCCCCAAAACCTTGGCCGATTACATTGGCCAGCACAAAGTGCGCGAGCAGATGGAAATTTTTATCGGTGCGGCCAAGGCGCGCAGCGAAGCGCTGGATCACACGCTGGTCTTTGGCCCGCCTGGCCTTGGTAAAACCACGCTGGCCAACATCATCGCCAGTGAGATGGGCGCGAAAATCAAATCCACCTCAGGCCCTGTGCTGGAAAAAGCCGGCGATTTGGCCGCGCTTTTGACCAATTTAGAAGCAGGCGACGTGCTTTTTATCGACGAAATTCACCGTCTAAACCCCGCCATCGAAGAAATTCTCTACCCCGCGATGGAGGATTTTCAGCTCGATATTATGGTGGGCGAAGGGCCTGCGGCACGCTCCATTAAGATTGATTTGCCGCCCTTTACCTTGGTCGGTGCGACCACGCGTGCAGGGCTTTTGACTTCCCCGCTGCGCGATCGCTTTGGCATAGTGCAGCGCCTTGAGTTTTACCAAGTGGCGGATTTAAGCCAAATCGTGGCGCGCTCAGGCTCGTTGCTGGGTTTGAATATGGATGCAGCGGGCGCGCTGGAAATTGCCAAGCGCGCGCGCGGCACGCCGCGTATTGCCAATCGTTTATTGCGCCGCGTGCGCGATTACGCCGAGGTGAAAATGGCGGGTGTGATCGACCAACGCTGCGCCGACAGTGCGCTCAATATGCTCAGCGTCGATGCCCAAGGTTTTGACCATATGGACAGACGCCTGCTGTTAACCCTATTGGAAACCTATTCAGGCGGCCCCGTGGGCGTCGATAGCTTGGCCGCATCCATCGGTGAAGAGCGCGACACCATCGAAGATGTGATCGAGCCTTTTTTGATGCAGCAAGGCTACATTACGCGCACGCCGCGCGGGCGCATGGCCACCAAACAGGCCTACTTGCATTTTGGCTTAGCGCTACCTGCGCAGTGGAGACCCGAGTGAACTTCGAGTGGCCAGTGCGCATTTACATCGAAGACACCGACGCAGGTGGCATTGTCTATCACGCCAATTATTTGCGTTTTTTAGAGCGCGCCCGCACCGAATGGCTGCGCCATCTGGGCATTAGCCAAGAGGCACTGCGTCAGCAAGATTGTATTTTTGTGGTCAGCGAGCTGGCCATTCGCTATCAAAAGCCCGCGCGCCTCGACGATGAACTCATCGTTACCTTGGCGGTCGAACGCCTGCGCCGCGCCAGCTTAACGGTGCGCCAAACCCTGTTGCGCCCCTCGGATTTGCTGGAAGTGGAAACCTTAGCGACGGCTCAGGTGGAGCTGGCATGTACTTCATTGGCGGGGCGCATTT
>JAYRHO010000189.1:0-2249 GCA_041907245.1 Saccharospirillaceae bacterium | reverse complement strand
AATAACGCCCCGCCATGCTATTAAGCCCCCAATAAAACAGCAGAACCGACGCCAGAAACCCTGCGCCACCAGTGATGGCAACCATTAAAAACATTTTTAACCGTGGGAAATCTTGCTGAACTAATCTGTGCTTAATATGCGCGACCTGAGACTGGCGATTCATTGAGGGCTTCCTTATTCCGACTATAACGCTTGGTTATTGGCTTTTAAAATTGAAAAGCATAGTATCTGCTACTTTAGTTTTTTGCTCTAAGGATTTTGGTTGTGAGCCATGCTGAACCAGTTCGAAATGCTAAGCCTTCTTTTGCCAATATTTACTGGTTCCCTGTTGCGGCGGTTTACGCCGCGTTAATTTTGCCGCTGTCAGTGGGTGGACAACTGGGCTGGTGGCCTGCACCGCCTGGGCTGCAATACGCTTGGGGGCATGGCCATGAGATGATTTTTGGTTTCGCCTTGGCAGTGATAGCTGGCTATATTTCTGGGCCGATGAAAAAGCGCGATACCTTTGCTTGGATGGCGTTATGGCTGGCGGCGCGAGCGAGTTTCTGGCTGGTACCAACGCATTGGATCAGTGCGGTTATTAATGTGCTTTTTGTTGCGTTGTTGGTACGCAAACTTGCGCCTATTTTCCTGCGAACGGCCAAAAAATGGCGTAATAAATCGGTCGGGTTTATTTTAATTGGCTTATTGGTGGCGGTCGTGGCTTATCACGCATTGCAGTTTAATGAAGACAATGCCATGCCGATTACCGACCATGCTCACCGTATGCTGTTAGAAGCGGTGCTGCTGTTAAGTACGCTGATGTTTTATATGGGAGGGCGCATTATTGCTCCGGCGATGGCGGGGCATTTTTATCGCAACGATACCTATATGAAAGACCGCGTACAGCCGCGTTTTGAAGGCAGTATTTTATTAATTTTATTAACGGTGCTGGTGCTGAATTTAAACCCTTTTATCTTTGGCTCATTGGTCGCGGTGGAGCGTATTAATGCGGTGCTATTGTTGCTCTGTGCGCTGTTGGGCGTGATACGAATTCTGCGCTGGCGGCCTTGGTGGTGTTATGACCGTGCGGATTTAATGCTGCTGTTGCTGGGGTATAGCTGGATTAAAATCGGCTGGGTATTTATCGCGCTGAGCTTTTGGGATGCCAGCTTTAGCATTACTCAGGCTCTGCATGCCATTACTGTCGGAGCGTTAGGCACCCTCACCTTTACCGTAATGGCACGGGCTCGTGCGCATCGTGTGTTGCGTGACCCCAATGCCAAACCTTGGTTTTTTGCTATTCCCTTAATGATTTCAATAGCCGCCGCGCTGCGCCTAACCGCTACTTACTGGGATTACACTCTTGCAATGAAATTAGCGGTAACGCTGTGGACAGTGAGTTTTTCTGCGCTGGTAGTTTGGTTGGTGTGGCTAAGAAAGGTGGAACGGAAACAGCGATAAATAACGATGTGATTATTCAATGACAGAGCCGTACAAATAGGATCATTAGTAAACAAAGCTAACGCTCATTCAATACTTCTTTGATAAGCTCCAAGACTACGGCATCGTCTATAGCGCCTTGTTCTGTTTTCGAGTAGATACTTAACAGATAAATCTGATTATCTTCATCTAAATAGTAATAAATAATACGAAAGCCGCCGTTTTTTCCTGATTGAGTTGTGCTATTAGCCAGACGGATTTTAAAGCATCTTGGCGTAAGCTCTACGCCTGCACGTGGATTATCACGCAAAGTAGCATCCAACATTTTTAAATCTGCTGGCAATTGCCGATATTTTTTTGTCAGCCTCTTGGCTTGCCGAATAAAGCTGCTTGTTGGGCTAATCTTTAAGGTCATTGATTAAATCGCCCAAGCTGTAGTCGATGGCACTTTCGCCTTTTTTAATAGCGTTAATTTCGGCCAAAGACTCACCAAGCTCTTGATAATACTGCTCCGCTTTTTGTCTCTCTATGTAAGCGCGCACAGCTTCAAAAATCAGATCGGAGCGATTTAATGAATGACTTGAAGCCAACTCGTCCAGCTGCTCAATGAGGTAACGAGGCAAACGCAACCCTACCTGTTGTTTTTCCAATTGACTCAAACTGTACATAACCGTAACTCCTGCAAAGTGTTTATATTTTATATATATAATTATATAAAAATCAATAAAACTGTTTCATTAGATGGCTTAAAAACTTATAATTCCGATAATTTCTCGCATTCAGTACTTTTATGAGCCAATCCGCCCTCAATCGCGCGCCCAGCCCTT
>JAYRHO010000188.1:0-13619 GCA_041907245.1 Saccharospirillaceae bacterium | reverse complement strand
CCTCATGCCTGCTCAATACAACAAATCTGAAAAGGTACTCAGTTATGTGGAAACTATTCGTTAGTTTCGCCTTGCTAGCCGTCATCAGCGGTTGCAGCCTGCTTAGCAAACCCAAGGTGGTGGATAACGCTCAAGAACAAGCACCATTGCCCGAAGCTTTGGTCGAAAATTACAGCAAAGGCTTACAGCTGCTTAAAGATTCAAATTGGAATGACGCCTTACCTTTTTGGCAAAATCTCAGCCAAACCTACGCAAATTACCCGGGTGTGTGGGTAAACCTCGCCTTGGTGGAATTGCATTTAGAACATTGGCCACAAAGCCAAACCTATCTGGATAAAGCCTTCGAGCTTAATGCCGAATTTTGCCCCGCTACGAAAGTGCAGGCGTTATTAAAAAGGCAGCAAGGACAATTTAAAGACGCCGAAGCTGGGTATTTAAAAGCCTTGGCTTGCGACAGCCGCGACGCCTCTACCACGTACAATTTAGCGATTCTGTATGATCTGTATTTGCAAGATCTGCCGCAAGCCTTGGCTTATTATCAAAAAGCGCAAGAATTATCGAATGAACCCGATGAAAATCTTGCGATGTGGATTGCCGATTTGCAAAAACGCCAGCCCAAACAACTGGCAGGAGAGGGCGAATGAGGCTGCTATTTTTAATCCTTTTTTTTCCGCTTATGGCGCTGGCACAAAAAGACAATGTCGTGCGTTTAGAAGGCATACAAATTCAAGGCAACAGCGAAGAGCCCAAGGTGATGTTTATAACACCTTGGCGTGAACCGCCAGGCACTGGGCGCTTATACGATGGCGCGACACAATTTCAGGATCAATGGCTTTACAGTTTGGATAAAGACCGTTTAGATTTTGAAGTAAAAATGCTCGATACTTATAAAAGAGCAGAGCCAAAACCCTAAAAGACGCAAAATAGGGCTGCGCGTTTTAATCCGATGCGCGCTTTAATGCTGTGATTCTGACTATTTTTAATAACTAAAAAACCACACTAAGGATAATTTTATGAACGAAATAATTAGCTTTTTCCAAGAAGGCGGCGCGTTTATGTACCCCATCGCCGTAGTAATGGCTGTTGGTTTGGCTGTCGCTATCGAACGTTGGTTATTTTTAAATAAAGAAAAAAACTCAAACCGCAAAACCTTTGAAGAAATGCTGCCTATGTTGCAAAAACGCGACCTGCGCGCGGCGTTAAATTACGCCAACAGCTCAGACAGCAAACTGGGTCAAATTTTTTCTGCGGCCATTGCTCGCATCCCAAGCAGTACCAAACGCGAAGAAATCGAATACACCATGGAAGAAGGTTTGATGGAGGTGATTCCTCAATTAGAAAAACGCACGCAATACATTGGCATGCTGGCCAATATTGCCACCTTGCTTGGACTCTTGGGTACGATTATGGGTTTGATTACCGCCTTCGCCGCTGTGGCCAATGCCGCGCCTGCGGAAAAAGCCGCGCTGTTATCTCAAAGTATTTCGGTGGCGATGAACACCACCGCTTTTGGTTTGATTGCCGCCATTCCCTTAATTTTGGTGCACAGCTACATTCAATCGAAAACCAACGACATAGTGGACAGCATCGAAATGGCTGGCGTGAAATTTTTGAACATCATTACCGAGCGTAAACCAGGCCAAACCACCAGCAGCAACTAAGAGTAAAAGTTATGGGTCGCCAAAAACGTATACAAGAAGAGGCGGAACTCAACGTTACATCTTTCATGAACCTAATGATTGTGCTGGTGCCCGTGCTGCTGATGAATATGGTGATTTCTCAGCTAGCGGTATTGAATTTGCAATTGCCTTTAGGCAACAGCAATGCACCCATCCACAGTGAAGATGTAACCTTGGAAGTGGTGATTCGTGAGAGCGGTTTTGAATTAACGCGCACTTATCAACAGCAAACGGCTTCCATAGTGACGCTGCCGAAAAAAAATGGGGATTACGACTACCAAGGGCTGTCTTTGGCTCTGCAAGACGTGAAGAAAAATGCGGAATTCGCGGATAAAAAAGACATCAGTTTATTGTCGGAAGCCAAGGTCAATTATCAAACTTTGGTTACCGTGATGGACACGGTTCGCCAGTACCCAGCCGTAGTTGCGGCATCCGTGGTCAATGCCGCGTTATTCCCCGATATTTCTTTGGGTGAAGCGCCGGAGGTGACACCATGAAAATGTCACGTCGTGCCGCACGCATGCAACGCCGCCATAAACGTAACAAAGGCTCAGGCTTAAACCTGACCGCCTTAATGGATATTTTTACCATTCTGGTTTTTTTCTTGATGGTAAACCAATCCGATGGAGTTGTGCCTACCTCAGACAGCATTCAGCTGCCTGCGTCTATTTCTGAAAATGAGCCCAAAGAAAACATTGTGATCATGATCAGCAAAGAAGACATAGTAGTGCAAGGGCGTTTTATTGCCTCAACCAGCAAGCTGTTACAAAGCCAAGAAGACATTATTCCTGAGCTAAAAACCGAGCTGGATTATTTGGCTACGCGCACGCCCGTCAATGCCGCTGCGCCTGAAAAAGGCCGTCCAATTACCATTATGGGCGATAAAGAAATCGGTTATAGCCTACTTAAAAAGGTGATGAGCACCTGTGCTAAGTCTGGCTTTAACGACATTTCTTTGGCTGTCAATCAAACGCAACTTGGGGGTAGCTAATGACTGCATACAGCCCCAATTTGCCGTGGAACGACAGCAACGACAAAAAACGGTTTTTCCCGATTTTAATCACCATGCTCAGCTTGGTGTTGATCTTTGGTGCGATTATTCCTCGCCTCAAAGTTCCTGCTCCCAGTCGTGCCGAACTTGAAAAAGTTCCAGCGCAACTGGCAAAGGTGATCGAGCGTAAAAAGCTGGAGCCAGTCAAGCCCGTTGAGCCACCCAAGGTTGTCGTGCCTAAGCCTGAGCCTAAGGTTGAACCTAAGCCCGAGCCAAAACCCGAACCTAAAATAGAGCCTAAACCCGAGCCTAAGCCCGAACCTACGCCTGTGCCTAAGATCGAGCCCAAACCCGAGCCTAAACCCAAGGTACAAGCAACGGTGGAACAGCGTGAAAAAGCCAAAGAAAACGTCAAAAAATCCTTTGGTAACGATGCGCTAGCCGCCTTGCAGTCCACGCGCAACGCTGTGCCGATTGCCGCCTTAAATACCTCAAGCAAAGGCTTGTCGAATCAAGGGCAGCAAGCCACGCAAGTCGGTTCGGTGGTGGATCGCAATGCCGCCAGCCGCACTTCAGGCGGGGTGGACAGTCGTAACTTGACGGTTGCCACAGTGGGTGAAAACCTAGGCAGCAGACAGGTCACGCAGGTGCAAATGACCGCAGAGCAGAAAGAAGCCACCAAAGACAGCGCAAGTCGTAACCGCTCGCAAGAAGAGCTGCGCTTGGTGTTTGAGCAGTACAAGGTGGATTTCGATCGACTCTATCGCATGGCCTTGCGTAAGAACTCGGCTTTGGCGGGTTCGGTCACGTTAAGCCTCAGTGTTAGCCCAGATGGCAGTGTCGCCAGTTGTACGGTCTTGCGCAGCGAGCTCAACGATGCCGATTTGCATAAACGCTTAGAAATGAAGTGCCGTCAGATGAAGTTTGATGCGCGCAAGAATGTGGATACCACGAAAGTGGAGTTCCCGATTCGCTTTATGCCCTAACCCAAAGAGCCAAGAACCCAAGCGGTTCTTGGCTCTTTCTTTATTACAGGGTGCAACGATTTATCCAAGCCACAATATCTTGCCAAACCTCGGCCGCATTCACCTCATTGAGCATCTCGTGCCGTCCTTCTGGATACAGCTTAAGCGTGACACGGCTATGACCGCTTTGGGTTAACGCCGCTTGCAAGGCTGGCAAGCCTTTACCCATTCGCCCTACGGGGTCTTTATCACCACCCACCAGTAAAATTGGCAAGCGCGAAGGAATGGCAGCCAAAGTGCGCGGCTGTATCACCTGAATCAGTCCTCCCATAAAATCCACCCAAAAGCCCAGAGTCGAAAGCTGCCCACGAAGCGGATCATCAATATAGGACTGCACTTTGTCCAAATCGGCACTGAGCCAGTCGAAGGCCGTAATATTGGGCTTAAAGTGGCCATTAAATGCACCAAAAGACAGCTTATCCATCACTCTTGAAGGGTGTCTTTTGCCCTGAACTTTACTCAGTAGCCGCGCCACCGTACGCCCTGCATAAAAAAGAGCAGGGTGCTGCTGATTGGATCCCAATAAAATTAACGCGGCGATTTTAGGTGCAGTGGCGGCATGGGCGCGGGCAATAAAAGAACCCATCGAATGCCCGAGCACAATAATAGGAAGATCCTTGGGTGCGCAGGCTTGCACGGTTGCGACATCGGCCAGCACTTTTTCCCAGCCTGCGTCATCGGCGTAATGCCCCAAAGGCGCACGCTCACCGTGACCACGATGATTGTGTGCCAAAACGTTAAAACCTTGGCTGTTTAAAAACTGCGCAAACTCGGCGTAACGCTCACAATGCTCGGCCATGCCATGCAGAATTTGTACGGTCGCCCGCGCTTGTGGTGCTGGCCAAAAACGGGCAACGAGGGTGCTGTGATCTTGGGTGTGAAGCTCAATTTTTTGCATTTGCTTATTTTTTATCCTCTTAGCGATGGTTAGCCAAGGCAGGTAGCTTATTTTGCACAAATAGCAAAAAAGCTCTTTTGCCGCCCGTTAAGAAAACGGGTAAACTCTGGCCACTTTTTTTAACGCTGGTCTTCACCTGCCTTGGGCGGTGAAGGAAATTTAACTGTTGTGCAACAAAACCCTGAACATAAAAGCACAAAACAGGGTATTGGGAGAAGGTAATGAACGAAGAGTTTTTCCAAGAACGCTATCCACAAGGTTTACCCCGTACAATCGACCCCGATCAGTACAACTCCGTTATCGAAATTTTTGATAACTTCGTAAAGAAATTTGCCGACCGCCCCGCGTTCACCTGCCTTGGTCAAACTTTGACCTATGGCGAACTCAATGAAAAAAGCGCTGCCTTCGCCGCTTATTTGCAGAATGAAACCAGCTTAAAACAAGGCGACCGCATTGCGGTGCAACTGCCCAATATTTTGCAATACCCCGTCGTGGTCTTTGGTGCTATGCGTGCGGGTTTGATTGTGGTGAACACCAACCCGCTCTACACCGAACGTGAAATGGAACACCAATTCAACGACTCGGGTGCCAAAGCCTTAGTGGTGTTGGCTAATATGGCCTCCAAAGCCGAAAAAGTGCTGCCAAACACAGGCATCAAGCACGTTATCGTGACCGAAGTGGGCGACATGCACAGCATGGTTAAGCGCACTTTAATCAATTTCGTGCTGAAAAAAGTGAAAAAAGAAGTGCCTGCGTTTCACATTGCAAACGCAGTACCTTTACGCAAAGCCCTAAGCTTGGGTGCGGGTAAAAAATTCACGCCCGTTAAAATTCAACGCGAAGACGTGGCTGTACTGCAATACACAGGCGGTACAACTGGTGTGGCGAAAGGCGCGATGCTGACGCACCGCAACCTGATCGCCAACATGCTGCAATGTCGCGCGCTCTTTAATTTAATTTTGGTTGAAGGCGAAGAAACCATCGTTGCACCGCTGCCGCTTTATCATATTTATGCCTTCACTGTGCATTGCATGGTGGTGCTGGACACGGGCAATCATTCTATTTTGATTCCCAACCCACGCGACATTCCAGGCTTTATCAAAGTGCTGCAAAAATCCGAATTTAGCGGTTTTGTTGGCTTAAATACGCTGTTCGTTGCGCTGTGCAATATGGAAGATTTCCGCGCTATTAATTTCAGCAAATTAAAGCTGACCATTTCAGGTGGTATGGCTTTAACCAAAGCCGCTGCTGACCAATGGAAAGACGTAACAGGCTGTGAAATTTCCGAAGGCTTTGGTATGACCGAAACCTCTCCTGTGGTGTCCTTCAACCCACCTGGTCATGTGAAATTAGGCACTATTGGTATGCCCGTATCCAGCACCTTGTGCAAAGTTATCGACGAAAATGGCAACGAGCTGCCCATTGGTGAGCCAGGCGAGCTGTGCGTAAAAGGTCCACAAGTGATGAAGGGCTACTGGCAGCGTCCTGAAGCCACCGCCGAAACCATCGACGCCGACGGCTGGTTAAAAACGGGTGATATGGCTGTCATCAGCGACGACGGTTATATAAAAATTGTGGACCGCAAAAAAGACATGATTATTGTTTCTGGCTTTAACGTGTACCCCAACGAAGTGGAAGAGGTCATTGTCTCTCACCCTGACGTGCTGGAAGCGGCGGCCATTGGCATCCCTGATCCTAAGAGCTCCGAAGCGGTAAAAGTCTTTGTGATTGCGAAAAACCCCAATCTTACCGAAAAAGACATCAAAGAATGGGCGCGTGAACGCTTAACCGCGTACAAAGTGCCACGCTTTGTTGAGTTCCGTACCGAGCTGCCAAAAACCAACGTGGGTAAAATCCTGCGTCGTGAACTGCGTGATGCAGAATTGGCGAAAAGCAAATAAGTTTTCGTTTAATTAGGCGTTCTTAAAACTGCCCCGTATTGGGGCAGTTTTGTTTTTAGAGGAAATCAACATGGCTGAATTAAATATCGATTGGGCGAATTTAAACCAAGCCATAGCGCAATCCTTACTCAAAGATCGTTTTCCTTTAAAGCGCAGCCTTGAGCAGCTAAAAAAACTGCCACAAGATTCCGATTCTTTTGCTGCGCAAGTTGAAAAAATACGGGCACGCATTCAAGCGAGCCAAAGCATTGTACAAAAACGCAGTGCTGCACTTAACATTCAATACCCTGAGAACCTCCCCGTATCCGCCAAAAAAGACGATATTGTGCGTGCACTGCAAGCGCATCAGGTAATCGTGGTTGCAGGTGAAACGGGCTCAGGGAAAACCACCCAGCTACCTAAAATTTGTTTAGAGGCAGGGCTTGGACGAGTGGGGCGCATCGGTCATACCCAGCCCAGACGTTTGGCGGCGCGCGCGGTGGCAACACGCATTGCCGAAGAAATAGGCACAGAGCTTGGCAATCTTGTTGGCTATCAGGTGCGTTTTACCGATCAAAGTGCCGAGCACAGCCGCATCAAATTAATGACAGACGGCATTTTGCTAGCACAAACTCAACACGATCGTTTTTTAAATGAATACGACTGCATCATTATCGACGAAGCCCACGAGCGCAGTTTAAACATTGATTTTCTGTTGGGTTATTTAAAGCTGCTTTTACCCAGGCGCCCCGATCTTAAAATTATCATTACCTCGGCCACCATAGACGTTGCGCGTTTTTCCAAACACTTTAACGACGCCCCCGTGATTGAAGTTTCAGGGCGCACTTTTCCTGTGGAAATGCGTTACCGTTCGCTGCTGCGCGACGAAGAAAATGCCGAAGATTTAAGCTTGTTTGAAGGTATCAGCACTGCGCTGGCTGAATTGCGTGAGGAAGATCGCAAGCAAGGCCAGCACGGTGATGTGCTGGTATTTTTGCCAGGGGAGCGCGAGATTCGCGAGTGTGCGGAATTTCTACGCAAAGAGCAGATTCCTGCCACGGAAATTTTGCCACTGTACGCCCGTTTAAGTGGCGCAGAGCAGCAAAAAATCTTTCACCCTCAGGGTGGCCGGCGCGTCGTTTTGGCCACCAACGTCGCTGAAACTTCGTTAACCGTGCCAGGCATTCGCTATGTGGTGGATTCAGGCGTTGCCCGCATCAGTCGTTACAGCTACAAAAGCAAAGTACAGCGTTTGCCCATCGAAACCATTTCACAAGCCAGCGCCAATCAGCGTGCAGGGCGTTGCGGCCGTACTGCGCCTGGTCTTTGCATTCGTCTTTATGAAGAAAATGATTTTTTAAATCGCCCTGAATTTACCGAGCCTGAAATTCAGCGCACCAATTTGGCCGCCGTTATTTTACAAATGCTCAATTTAAAATTGGGTGATATCAGCCAGGTTCCTTTTATTGATGCACCCGATGAGCGTTTTATTAAAGACGGCTTTACCCTGCTTGCCGAGCTGGAAGCCATCACAGCCAAAGGCGAATTAAATGCGCAAGGCTTACGCATGGCCAAATTGCCTGTGGATCCGCGCATTAGCCGCTTATTGTTGGCAGCCAGTGAGCGAGAAGCCCTAACCGAAGTGCTTATTATTGCAGCGGCGTTAAGTGCGCAAGACCCACGCGAGCGTCCACCTGAAAAGCAGCAGCAAGCTGATGAAAGGCATCGTGTGTGGCTGCACGAAGAATCGGATTTTTTAACCTTTGTGAATTTATGGCAAGCCGTAGAAGAGCAGCGGCAAGAATTAACTCAGGCGCAATTTCGCAAATGGTGCAGCAAGCAGTTTTTATCCTTTATGCGTTTGCGCGAATGGCGCGACACGCACCACCAGCTGATTTTAATGTGCAAAGAATTAGGGCTAAGTTTTAATACTCAGGCCGCAGGCTACGATGCTGTGCATAAATCTTTGCTTACAGGCATGCTCAGCCATATAGGTTTTAAAGCCGAAGGGCAAGAGTATTTGGGCGCGCGCAATCGCAAACTGATGATTTTCCCTGCCTCGGGACAATACAAGAGAAAACCAAAATGGATTATGGCCGCCGAACTGGTCGAAACCAGCAAGCTGTATGCGCGCACCGTCGCCCGCATCGAACCGCAGTGGCTGGAAGAACTGGCTAAGCCATTATTAAAATACCAGTATTTTGAACCGCATTTTGAAGCACAACGAGGTCAAGTTTTAGCCTTTGAACAAAGCTCGCTGTACGGCTTAATTATCAATCCTAAAAAGCGCGTGGATTTTGCCCGCATCGAACCCGACACCGCACGCACGCTTTTTATTCAAGAAGCCTTGGTGGCTCAGCATTTAAATCCGCGTCATAAATTGCCTTTTTTTACGCGCAATTGCGCTTTGCTGACTGAGGTTACCGAATACGAAGAAAAAGCCCGCCGCCGCGATTTGGTTATTGATGAAAAATGGCAAGCCGATTTTTATGCCAAGCATCTGCCTGCGGTATTTATTTCGCAAAAGCATCTGGAGTCTTGGTATGAAAAAGCCAGCAGTGCAGAGAAAAAAGCACTGGAGTTCACCAAGGAGCAATTACTAAGCGCAGAGGCGTCGGGTATTGGTGCAAAGGATTTTCCCGCAGAACTGGATTGGCAAGGTATGGCCTTTCCACTGAGCTACAGCTTTGCCCCAGGCAGCAAAGACGATGGCGTAAGTTTGAGCGTTCCTGTGGCCATGCTGGCACAAGTGCCTGACGAACTGGTTGAATGGCTGGTGCCAGGATTTATTACTGAAAAAGTAGAAACCTTGCTGCGCGGTTTGCCCAAAAGCGTGCGCAAATTATTCGTGCCTGTGCCCAATAGCGCGCACGATTTTTTACAAAAAGCACGCTGGCAAGAGGGCAGCCTTTATACGCAGCTGCTTAATTACATTAATCAAAGTGCGCGCCCTAAACTCGAAATAACTGCGTTAACTGAAATCGAGTTGCCCGCGCATTTGCGTATGAACATTCGCTTATTGCAAGAAGGAAAAATCGTTGCGCAAGGCCGTAACTTGCAAGAATTAAAACAAGAATGGGGCAAGGTCGCACAAACGCAGGTACAAAGCCTCAGTGCAGGGCAGTACCAACGCAGCAATATTAAAACTTGGGATTTTGGCGAACTTCCCGAAAGCGTACAAAGCCAAATCGCAGGGCTTCCTGTGCGTGCCTTTCCTTGTCTTAAATATCAGCAGGGGCAAATCGATTTAACCATTGATGCCAATGCCGCGCGTGCGCAATTTTGGCATCGCCACGCTTTGGTGCATTTGGCACAGCAGTTGTTGCCCGAACAAGAGCGTTTTATTAAAAGTTTAATCACAAAAACCTTGGCTAAAGATTGGCTACTTACCAAAGGCATGGACGTCGGCAGCCAAAATGAGCTGGTGAGTGATTTAATTTTTGCGGTATTTCAAGAAGTGCTATTGCCCTTTAATGAGCCCTTACCAAGAAACCAAGCCGATATGGAACAACGCCTGAATAAACGTGCGGAATTGGCCGCTTTTGCCGAGAAACTATTAAGCGAATTTAAGCAATGGTTGCAGCTGCGCCACGGTATTTTAAAAGCCATGAACGGGGCTATTAGCCTTGAAAAAGTCATGGCCTTTTCCGATATTAAAATGCACTTGGAACGCCTTATGGCGCGAGGTTTTTTACAACAAACGCCTTGGCTTCGCTTGCAAGCTTTTACGCGCTATTTAAAAGCCATGGCCTATCGGCTGGATAAACTTCAGGGCAATTTAGCGCGCGACAGGCAGTCTATGCTGGAGTTTGAATCCATTTGGCTGCCTTATCGCAACAAGCTTAAAAATAAAGAGCTTTACGAGCAGGGTGATTGGCTGGAATTGGGTTGGTTATTGGAGGAGTGGCGTGTGGCTCTTTTTGCTCAGCCTTTAGGCACGAGCGAGCCTGTTTCACTTAAACGCTTAGAAAAACGCTGGCAAGAGCTCAAAGATCTCTAAGGGCATGAGCTACAGCGTTCTACCAAAGCAACAGTTGCGGCTTGTTCTCTGGGCTTAGTGCTGCTCTAATGTCAACGTTTTTTCACTGTATAAAAATTATGCGCATTTCTTCATTTTTTATTCTGCTGTTTCTTTTGTTGCCCGCCACGGCGCAAGAGCCTAATCCCGACCCATGGGAAGGCTTTAACCGCAAAATGTTTGCTTTCAACGAAACCATGGACAAGCATCTCTTAAAGCCCGCGGCGCAGGGCTATCGCGCTATTACGCCCAAGCCCGTGGATCGTTCACTTGGTAATTTTTTCTCAAACTTTGGTGATATTAAAGTTCTGATCAGCGATTTAGCCCAGCTGAAACTCGCTCAGGCGGCCAGCGATACGGGGCGTATTTTGGTCAACACCACCTTGGGTTTTTTTGGTTTTTTTGATGTTGCGACACGTTTAGGCATGCCAAAGCACCAAGAAGACTTTGGTCAGGTTCTGGGTTATTGGGGCGTGGGGTCTGGCCCTTATTTGATGCTGCCGTTTTTAGGCCCCAGCACCGTGCGTGACATCTCAGGCACCTTGGTGGAGTACAACTACGGTGTAACGCTCAGTGCGCTTGGCGAGAATGAGTGGGAAGGTTGGGGCATAGTCGGGGTTTACGGCTTGCAAGTGCGCGCCAGATTATTGGATATGGAAGGCATGATCAGCGGCGACCGCTATACCTTCATTCGCAGTTTTTATTTGCAGAACCGTGAATTTTTAGTGCGCGACGGCAAAATAAAGGACGACTTTGGCGACGAAGAATGGGAAGACGACTCAGAAGACAGCAGCGCGCCCTGAGGGCAAATAACAGCCATAAAAAAAGCGGCCGAAGCCGCTTTTTTTATGCTTGCGCATTAAGCTGGGAACAGTTCGCCAAGCTTGGTAGCCAGCATCATGTCGCCTTCAACGCGCAGTTGGCCAGACATAAAGGCCATCATGCCGTCGGTTTCGCCAGACATAATGCCTTGCAGAGTGTCGGAGCTCATGATCAGAGTCACGTTGGCGTCGTCGTTTACGCCTGCGCCTACTGAGCAAGTGCCATCTTTGATGGTCAGAAAATAATTGTCTGCATCTTCGATGTTGAATTGGAAAACAAGGTCAAGACCAGCAGCGGCGCTGGCGTTAAACTTGCTGTTCATTTGTTCAATGATGTTTGCAACGGTAGCCATATTGGTATCCTAATTAATGCATGAAAAGGCAGGAGAGCAGGGATGAACTTAGGGTATCCGACCTGCCTCGCGTGTCATAAGACGCTCGACACAATAGGTGCAGCTTGGATGGGTGTCAATGGCTATTTTGGGGGTAATGCTAGACGCTAAAGGGACAAGGCTCTATCCTTGCACCTCTTTTATTTACCCGAGGTTTCCCTGTGGATTTTTTGCTTGAATACGCGGCTTTTTTGCTCAAAGCCGTGACCGTGGTTGCGGCCATTGTCTTTGTTATCGGCAGCATCGTATCGCTAAAACAACGCTACAAATCAGGCCCTGGCGGGCACTTGGTGGTGAAAAAGCTCAATGACGAGCTGGATGACTTCAAAGAAGATTTAGAGATCGAGCTGTACAGCGAAGCCGAGCTCAAGCTGATGGATAAAGAGCGCAAAAAAGCCGAAAAAGCCAAAGAAAAGGCCGAAAAACAGCGCTTAAAAGAAAAAGCCAAACAGGCCAAGCACGCCGATGAACAAGAAGCGGATGACGAAGCCTGTGGCGCACAGGAGTCTGATGATGAGGGCGGCGACGAGCGTAAAAAGCGCGTTTATGTGTTGGATTTCAACGGTGATATTCAAGCCAGTGAAACCGAGCTGCTGCGCCACGAAATCACCGCCATCCTGACCATGGCGAGCGCCAAAGATGAAATCGTGCTGCGCTTAGAAAGCCCAGGTGGCATGGTACACAGCTACGGCTTTGCCGCTTCGCAGCTGGCACGCATTCGCAATAAAAACATTCCTTTGACCATTTGCGTAGACCATGTTGCCGCAAGCGGCGGCTACATGATGGCCACCATCGCCAATAAAATTGTGGCGGCCCCCTTTGCCATAGTCGGCTCCATTGGCGTGGTCGCGACCTTGCCAAACTTCAGTAAAGTGCTGAAAAAATACGACATCGACTACGAACAATTCACCGCAGGCGAATACAAACGCACGGTCACCATGTTTGGCGAAAACACGCAAAAGGCCAAAGACAAGTTCCAAGCCGACCTTGAAGACACTCATGTACTCTTTAAACAGCACATCAGCCAATACCGCCCCGAGCTAAAAGTAGAAGAAGTAGCCACAGGGGAAATCTGGTACGGCACGCAAGCGCTAGGTAAGGGTTTGATTGATGCCGTCGGCACCAGCGACGACTATTTGGTCGAAGCCTGCAAAGACGCCGAGGTGTACAGCATACGCTACGAGTTTAAAAAGACCTTGCAGGAACGCTTAGGCTTGGCCGCGCAAAAAGGCGTAGAAAAAGCCGTATTGCGCATGATGAGCGCAATACAGCGCCACAGCCAAACCAAGGGCTAAGCCGTTACCAATACTTCCGTCTGGCGCATTTAAATCAGCTTTTGGCGCCGCTGAATTTGTAGCGCTAAAGTCTCGGGAGAGAAATACAGCGTGTGGCTATCCTATGCACGCTGTTTAAACTCCGGCAAATCATGCTCATTGATGAAGCCACTTCATCGCAGAACGATGGTAGCAGAATCACGAATCTCGTCTCTTTTTGTCTAATTGGTTGGTTGAATTGACAGTTATCAATCCGTGCCTTGTCCTTTTTTGTAGCAACTCTTTGCCATTAAGATAGAATCGCCGCCGAAAATAATAGGGCGTGGCGAATTGTGATAAAACAAATAGGATGCTTGTTAATTTTATGGATCTGTGTAGTGACTGTCGCGTGGAGTGCGTCGTCGGATCTAGATGGTTTGGTAAAAGATGCCCTAGACGAGCTTTCAAATCAGGAATTTATTCGTAATCAAGAACGCGGGCGTGATTTACGCAATAAAATGGAGCCTCGGTCAGATATTTATTTGGACAGCGAAATAGATGCCAACAGCGGAAAGATTCCATTTGATGAATTGGGTGTTAAAAATATTGAGGTGAGAATTGTTCCAGAAAAATTAAATAAATAATTTGTTACTTCATTCTTT
>JAYRHO010000187.1:0-3769 GCA_041907245.1 Saccharospirillaceae bacterium | reverse complement strand
GGGTTTCGGTTATCAATAAAAACAAAACGCACGCCAGCCTTCGCTTTGAAGTGCAAGATACAGGCATAGGCATGAGCGAAGCGCAAATCAGCAAACTCTTCACGCCCTTCTCGCAAGCCGACGCCAGCATCGCGCGTAAATTTGGCGGCAGCGGTTTGGGGCTGATTATTTCCCGCGCACTCATTGAGGCCATGAATGGCGAAATTCGTGTTACCAGCCAGCTAGGTCGCGGTTCGGTTTTCAGCTTTTATATTGAGGTGGGCTTACAAGAGCGCGTTGTTAATGAATTGCCCGCCATGCCCGAACACCGTATTGCCCTGCTGGAATCGTCCATGCCAAACCGCATGAACACCGCCAATTTACTTTCACAATGGCAGCTGGCGCACGACGACTTTGAAAACCCAACACAACTGTTTGAATACATCGAACAGCAAGGCATGGCACCTTGGCACTGCCTTATTTTTTCAACGCGACTGTCGCCTTCGGATCGCTTCTTAGCACAACAAATAACTGCCTTAACCAAGCTAAATATCCCAATACTGTTGCTTTCTAATGCCGTACAGGCCGAGCATTTGGAGGCCTATAAAAAACTGGGCGCGCAGTATGTTTTAAGCCAGCCTTATGCCTACCAAAACCTGTATCGACTACTGCGGCAGGCGTTGCATTTACCCATGCTGCTGCCCAAACAGGCTGAAGCCAATGGCAATAATCGCCACGCGCCGCAAATTTTGGTGGTGGACGACAACAGCGCCAACATCAAACTTTTAAATAATTTATTAAAAGATTTAGGGCTGAACGTGTTGTCTGCCAACTCGGGCGCAGAAGCCATTGTGGCGGTCAAAAATAACGAAGTCGATTTGATTTTTATGGATATTCAAATGCCAGGCATGTCGGGGTTGGAAGCCACGCTGCACATTCGCGCACTGCAAGATAAAGGCAATATGCCCATAGTCGCACTGACTGCGCACGCTCTGACCGATGAAAAAGAAGCGCTATTAAAAGCAGGCATGAACGACTATCAAACCAAGCCCATTTCTCAAGAGCAGCTCGCCGATAGCATCGAACGCTGGACGGGCTATCGCTGCACTTTGGTGGTGACGCCTGAGCTTAAAATACGCAGCGAAAAAAGCGACGATCAGGATATTTTTAATCCAAGCCTCGCCTTGCGCCATGCCAACGATAACGTCGAGCTGGCCATTGATATGTTCAGCATGCTGCTTGAGCCGATGACCGAAGACATGCAGCGCATTATGGAAGCCTGGGAAGAAGAAAATTTCGACGCTTTACTGGAGCTGGTGCATAAAATGCACGGTGCTAGCTGCTATTGCGGCGTACCCAATTTGCAGCAAGCCTTGCAAGAATTTGAAGTGGCGCTGAAGTCTGGCCATTTTAATCAGTGGCCAGACCTGATGCGCAACTTAGTAGAAAGCAGCGCTAAATTACAACACTGGGCCAGTGTCAATAATTGGCGTCATCGTCTGGCTTTACTTGGTCAAAATAAGCTTGTTTTGCCGAGTTAAACGCAAGCAATAACAGCAGCCCTCGTGCTCTATCAATAACTCCGTTTGGCTACCTAAAAGCTCTGAGCTTTTTAGGCGGCGTTTTTCTTTTTTCTGAGCTTGCACATCCATTATTGTCTCCTTGTTATCACTCTGGCACATAAATCATCGAACCGTCTTTTAATTTATAAGCAACGCCCGCCTTCGAGCCTTCACCATCACCAATGTCGCCGCTGGATTTATAGTGCTCCAGCGTTTCGCCTTTTTTAATCACCACTTCCATATTGGCTGCACCCGGATTTTTAATCAGGGTGTAGTCTTCTTTCGTCATTTGCTGCACAGGGTTTTGTGCCACGCTGATAATCAGCGCAGCGATAATCACTAAAAATACGTCGATTAAATTTACCACCGAAAGAATAGGATCGTCGGCTTCGGCTTCTTCTAATAATTTCAGGCTCATTAGGCACTCTCCTGCGCTAAATCTGCGGCGGCTTCTTTTAAATCATTTTTAATCGGTTGCACTTTTTGCGCTTTGCGCTCTTGCTCAATCATGACAATTTCTTCGGCATACCAGCGGCGGCGCACATTCACAATCCAATAAGTAATAGAGGCGGCCACCAGCGCGATAATTACCGCCGAAAAAGCCACAGTCAGGTTGTCACTGACTTTGGCCATATCACCGGAGCCTAAGGATTTTAGTGCTGGCCCCATCGGAATCATGGTGGCCACCAAGCCCAGCATAGGCGTCACACGAGTGACAATGCGTGGTGCTTCTAAGCGCTTAAAGGCCAGTGTTTCAATTTCAATGGCGGTCATACTGGGCTGCTGCTTAAAACTGTTTAATAAATCAAAAGCCGCCGCGTTTTGTTGTTTGCGTTGGCGGCTTTGCAGTAAAAAGCCACCCAGTGCGTAAAAGGAATAGAAGAACAGCAGCATCACAATAAGTAATACCGGCAGCATAAAAATTTGGCTGGCGCTGTAGAGCGCGCTTTCGATCAGTATTTGTAAGTTCATGGTTTTTCCTCGGTTAAATTTATTCGTTGGGCGTTGGGCGTTGGGCGTTGGGCGTTGGAGCGCCTAGCTCCGAGCGCCTTGCGCCCCGCGAGATTCAGCGCCCTGCGATCTCATTCTCTGCCGCCACGCACCTGCAAGCACAGTGACCAGCACCGCCGCTAGCCCAAAGAGTGTCAGCCAGTCGTAAGGCTGAGGCTCAGTGGGTTTAACTTGTTTTTCCAGTTTTTGCCCTTGCACTTTTTGCACTTCTTTGGGGGCTGCGGTGCTTTCAAGCAAAGGCTCTGGCTTGGCTTGTTGCTGGGCTTTAAATTCCGCCAGGCTCATCAGGCCAAAGCCTGCGGCGGCTTGCGTGACGTAGTCTTTAAAGCGTTGGTTATCGCTTTGCACGTCGTATTTTTGCGCAAGCTCAGAGTAACGCTCGGCCAACTCTTGCAGGGTTTTGGCGTCGGTCTGCAGACTGCTCACTCCCATCGCAGACAGGGCCGGCTATCGCGTCGGCAACCTGATCTTCGAAACGTCGCGCCGTCATTGCAGCAACTCGACGGTGAGCGTGATGGCCGATGAAGCGCTGGCGCAGATCGCGAAGGCGACCGGGCACACCGGTTACATCGCGATCCAGGACGGCCCGGAGATTCTCGGCCTGCGGATGCGGCACGGGACGCGCGCCTTGCGCGTCGTGACCTCTCCAGGAGACCGCTTGCCGGCCTTCGCGTCGGCGAGCGGCCGCGCCTTGCTGGCGCGGCTTGGCAACGATGCGGTCCGCACCTTGCACAAGGCGCCGCTCGAACCCCCTTCACCGCATGCGCCGCAGACGATGCCCGATCTGTCATTGGATGCGGGGTAGCGCTCGCCGCCCTGCGCTACGGCCCTTCGCCCGTTACGGCGGCCGACGAACGCTTCAAGGTCATGCGCACGGATGCCGAATGGCGCCGCCTCCTCACGCCGGCCCAGTTCGCAGTGCTGCGTCGATCGGCGACCGAACGGCCCTATTCCAGCCCGCTCAACGACGAACACCGCCCCGGGACATTTGCCTGCGCCGGCTGCAGACAGTCGCTGTTCGCCTCCGACACCAAGTTCGATAGCCAGACCGGCTGGCCAAGCTTCTGGGCGCCGCTCGACGGGGCGGTGGGCACCACCACCGATCAGTCCCTGGGCGTGACGCGGACCGAGGTCCATTGCGCCCAGTGTGGCGGCCATCTGGGCCACGTGTTCGAGGATGGCCCACGACCGACAGGGTTGCGCTACTGCATGAACGG
>JAYRHO010000186.1:0-1948 GCA_041907245.1 Saccharospirillaceae bacterium | reverse complement strand
TGGGTGGTGGCATGCCACCTTTGCGATAATTTAAGGTAGAAAATAATGATCGAAAAAATGTTTGAGCGTTTGATGTATTCCGCACGTTGGATTATGGCGCCGATTTATTTTGGCTTAAGTTTGATGTTGCTGGCTTTGGGTGTGAAGTTTTTCCAAGAAGCTTTGCACGTTGCCCCGATTATTTTCACCATGACAGAAAATGATTTGGTGCTGGTCACTCTATCCTTGATTGATATGACGCTGGTGGGCGGCCTAATTGTGATGGTGATGTTTTCAGGCTATGAAAACTTTGTTTCTAAATTGGACGTTGCGGAAAAGCAGGAGAAATTAAATTGGTTGGGCAAGCTCGATGCCAGCTCGCTGAAAAATAAAGTTGCTGCCTCTATTGTGGCCATTTCGTCCATTCATTTGCTTAAAATTTTTATGAATGCGCCGCAAATCCCTAACGATAAAATCATGTGGTATTTGCTGATTCATTTAACCTTCGTGGTATCGGCTTTTGCCATGGGTTATTTGGATTTGCTCACGCACACACCGAATCATGCTCATGATAAGCACGGAAAAGACGAGTCATGATTGTTCGCCCGCGCCCTAATATCTTTACCATGCTCTTTATTGTGCGCGGATCCATCATCCCGCACATTGCCTCTGCATTGATATTGCTTATGGCGTTTTCTTTTTTGATTGTGCTGTTGCATGAACGGCACATCGTGGTATTACCTGAGTTTTCATTAGCGCCTTTTACGCTTTTAGGTATCGCTTTATCGCTTTTTTTGGGCTTTCGTAATAACGCCGCTTACGACCGCTGGTGGGAAGCGCGCAAGCAATGGGGCGAGATGGTGTATGAAATTCGCAGTATTGCACGCTCCAGCGAAACCTTATTGGGCTTGCAGGCTGAGCAGGGTGAGGCGGGGGAGTTGCGCCGTCAAATTCTGCATTGGTGTGCGGCGCACTGCCATGCTATGCGTGCCTTTTTACGCCAAGAAAATTGTCGTGAGAGTATGTTGGAGTGGCTGGATGAGGCCAGCGTTAATCGTGCCTTAGCGCATAAAAATCCTGCGGATTATTGTTTACGCCGCGCAGGTCGCTGTGTCGGTGAGCTCTATCGCAAAGGCCATATCGATATTATGGGTCTGCGGATTTTAGATGCGCATTTAAGTAATTTGTCTTGCGTGCAAGCCGCTTGTGAACGTATTTCGCGCACGCCCATTCCTTTTGCTTACACGCTGCTTACGCACCATACGACTTTTTTATATTGCTACACCCTGCCTTTTGCGCTCGTTCCTGCTTTTGGTTATTACACCATTTTCTTTACCCTGTTGGTGGCTTACACCTTCTTAGGCTTAGATGTATTGGCGCAAGAATTAGAAGGTCCTTTTGGGCGAGAAGCAAACGATTTGCCTTTGGATGCCATGTGCCGCATCAACGAGATTTCGATTGCCGAATCTTTAGGGCGTGTGCCACCACCTGAGCTCACGCCAAAAGATTACGTTTTGGAATAAAATCGCGCGTTATTGCAGAGCTTGAATAAAGCGCGAGTTTAATTCAGCACTGCAAGACACGCGCAACCAGCGTTCGATTAAATAACGCACTTCGTCTTCTTGGCTTAATCCTTTACCAAGTCCTTCGGCTAGACGCTGTACTTGCAGCTCCATGCGGCGCGTTTGGTCTGCTGTTTGCGTGGGTTTATCGCGCAGAATTTCCATCAAAATACACAGATCTTGAGCTTGGTTGCTGTTGTCACTATTAAGATTGCGCGCCTGTTCAAACCATTGGGCTTGATAATGCTCTGGCAGAGGCTGTTGTGCGGCGGCTTGCCATGTTTCGGCACTGGCGTGACGCGCGTGCAGGCGTGCAATTAAGCCCTGCCACTGCGCTTGTTGGCGTGCATTT
Organism: Saccharospirillaceae bacterium; assembly: GCA_041907245.1. Classification (GTDB taxonomy): domain Bacteria; phylum Pseudomonadota; class Gammaproteobacteria; order Pseudomonadales; family Oceanobacteraceae; genus Venatoribacter. The sequence continues at coordinate 55 of JAYRHO010000186.1, read as the reverse complement.
TGTTCGTTGCGGCTAGCGTCTTGCAGCTTTTTAGTGAGTTCGGCAAACACCGCTT
>JAYRHO010000185.1:0-2324 GCA_041907245.1 Saccharospirillaceae bacterium | reverse complement strand
TGGTATTGTGGCAGAGCCACAGAAGCCAGGATACCGATGATCGCAACTACGATCATCAATTCAATCAGGGTAAAGCCTTTTTGCATGTTCATAGGTATTTCTCCACTCTCGAGAGTTATGTTTTTGTGAGTCCGCCACCGCTCTCCAGCGTTGGCATCAGACGCAGGCGAGTTTGCCAAGCTTGTGCTAGGGGCGCAAGCGGCCTTGAGTGAATTTCAGCCGTTTTTCTGATTTTTGTCGCAAAAAAGGCCATTTTTTAACGGAAAACAACAATAGTCTGACAAAATTGGGCAGTTTTTGTACAGGCGTGCCAGAGGCGCGGTCTTACACCAGCCGCATGGAGAGGTCGATGGCTTTGCAGTCTTTGGTGAGTGCGCCGATGGAGATGTAGTCCACGCCAGTTTGGGCGTAGGGCAGTAGGGTTTGGTCGTTGATGTTGCCCGAGGCTTCGAGTTTGACTTGGGTGCTTAGGCTGCGGGCGAGGCGTACCGCTTGGGTCATGGCTTCGGGGCTGAAGTTGTCGAGCATGACGATATCGGCTTGCGCTTCTATGGCTTCACGCATTTCATCCAGTGTTTCCACTTCCACTTCCACGGGTTTGCCAGGGGCGATGCGGTGCGCTTGCGCCACCGCATTGGCGATGGAGCCTGCGGCGAGAATGTGGTTTTCTTTGATTAAAAAAGCATCGTACAGGCCCATGCGGTGGTTAAAGCAGCCGCCCACGGTCACGGCGTATTTTTGCGCGACGCGCAGCCCCGGCAGGGTTTTGCGGGTGTCGAGTAATTTCACGCCTGTGCCTGCGACCTTATCGGCGTAGCGGCGGCACAGTGTGGCAGTGGCCGAGAGCGTTTGCAGGTAATTGAGGGCGCAGCGCTCGCCTGTCAGTAAAGAGCGTGCTTTGCCTTTTAGCTCAAACAGCACTTGGTTTTCGCGCACCCATTCACCTTCGTTGATGCGCCAAATGACTTGCACACTGGGGTCTACTTGGCGGAATACTTCTTCCACCCAGGTTTTGCCCGCAATGATGGCGCGCTCGCGCGTAATCACCCGCGCCTGCGCCATTTGGGTTTCAGGAATCAGCATGGCGGTGACATCACCGCTGCCTATGTCTTCGGCCAAGGCCAAGCGTACGGAATCAGAAAGGGTCATGGAAATCTCTGGAGTTGGGGTGAATGTTGAGGGTGTGGCGTTGGGGGTTATGGATTCCGCGACTGCGCGCGGAATGACATGGGTGTTATGAATTACGACCAACGACCCACGCCTAACGCCAAACGCCCAGCCCCCAACGCCTTGCGCCTTACAGGCTCAGTACTTTTTCGCCGCGTGAGATGCCCGATACGCCAGAGCGTACGGTTTCTAGGATGCAGGCGGTGCCGATGGCGTCGATAAAGGCTTGCAGTTTGTCGGTGGTGCCTGCGAGCTGGATGGTGTAGACGTTGGGGGTTACGTCCACAATCTGGCCACGGAAGATATCGGTAGTACGTTTGATTTCTTCGCGTTGCGCGCCGCTGGCTTTGACCTTGATCAGCATCAGCTCACGTTCGATGTGCGGGCCTTCGGACAGGTCGATCAGTTTCACCACTTCGATCAGCTTGTTCAGCTGTTTGGTGATTTGCTCGATTTTGCGCTCATCGCCTGCGGTGGTCATGGTCAGACGCGACAGGGTTGGGTCTTCGGTCGGTGCCACTGTTAAGGTTTCGATGTTGTAGCCGCGCTGGGCAAAGAGGCCGACAACGCGCGCCAAAGCACCGGGTTCGTTTTCCATCAGGATAGAAATAATGTGTCTCATGTTAGGTACGCTCCGTCTTGCTCAGCCACATATCGCGCATGGAGCCACCCGGCACCTGCATTGGGTAAACGTGTTCTTCTGGGTCTACTTTGACGTCGAGGAACACCAGACGGTCTTTGTATTTGGTTTGCATGTCGTGCAGCGCTTGTTCCAGTTGCGTGCGGTTTTCAACGCGAATGCCCACATGACCATAGGCTTCGGCCAGCTTGATGAAATCGGGGATGGATTCCATGTAAGAGGAGGAGTGGCGGCCTTCGTAGTTGATGTCTTGCCATTGGCGCACCATGCCGAGGTAGCCGTTGTTCAAGCACAGAATTTTTACGGGAATGTGGTACTGCAAGCAGGTGGACAGCTCTTGGATGTTCATCTGAATGGAGCCTTCGCCCGTGACGCAAACCACGGTTTCGTTGGGCAGGTTAATGCTAATGCCCATGGCGGCAGGCAGGCCAAAGCCCATCGTGCCCAAGCCGCCTGAGTTGATCCAACGGTTGGGTTTGTCGAACTTGTAGTACTGCGCGGCAAACATTTGGTGCTG
>JAYRHO010000184.1:0-2451 GCA_041907245.1 Saccharospirillaceae bacterium | reverse complement strand
GCCAAAAACTAGGTGTGGTTTCTTCGGCGTAGCTTTTCGGTGCGGTAGGCAATAAAACGCACAAGGCCAATATCAGCAGTGCGCCACGGCGAAAAAGCAAAAGGCACAAGGGCAACAGTAAAAAAATCAGATAAAAACCCTGATCCAGCCACAGGTCAAAGAGCTTGGTTTTACCGCTGTCTTTTTGCGTGGGGGCAGAGAGCAAGGTCTGCCAGTCGCTGTCATTTAAACTCAGAGCTTGGTAAGAAGCAGGAATTTTTGCCGCTATGGCTTTTACGGCATTTTCATCAAACTGGGGCAGCACAATTTGGCCGCGACCATCGCGTAAAAAACCATTTTCAGGTAAGGGAATCGGGGCGCCTTCTTTGCTGCCTAGGCCTAGGATTTTGAGCTGCAAACCTGGGCGTAATTCGGCGGCAATGCGCGCACTGTCTTTGGTTTCCATGCCATCGGTAAACAACAATAAATCCGCCTCTTGAAGGCCCGCCTGGTTGGCTAGGTTGCGCGCCAATGCGACGGCTTTGTCTGGGCGACTGCCCATGGCAGGCATAATAAAAGGCGACAGCGCAGGCAGCAGCGTTTCTATGGTGCGACGATCGTCGGTTAAAGGTGTAACCGTATGCGCATCGCCTGCATAAACGATTAAGGCGGTCGTGCCGTCTTGGCGCTGGCGCAAAATATCGGTAATTTTTTGCACGGCACGGGCATAGCGCGAGGGCTTCACATCTTGCGCGGCCATCGAGGCCGACATATCCAATAAAATAATTAAAGCTTGATCGTTTTTACGGATCGGCTGCGGTAATTTTTGCCAAGTAGGGCCTGCGAGTGCCAAGGCAGCAATAAGCCATGCTGCAAGCCATAAAGGCCAATGGCGGCTGTCTTTTTTTTCACTGGATTCATTGAGCATGGCCGACAGCAATTCAGGGGCGATGACCTTGCGCCAGGCGCTGGCATTTTGTGCGCTGCGCCACAGTAATAACAGTAAAAACGGCACGGGCAACAATACCAGAAGCCAGAGCGGGCGAATAAAATGCCATTGCGTTAGCCAAGAAAAATCAGCCATGTTTGCCTCCAAAGAAAGAGCGCGAACGCCAAGTGCTTTGGCTTAATGCTAAAAATAAACTCAATAAAAAAGCGCAAGCTAAAGGCCAGTGATAAAGATTTTGTTGTGGCCGAAAAATCTCAGGATCTTTTTCGCTGGGTTCGAGCTGATCGAGCAGCGCATAAATGCGTTGCAGCTCTTCGCTGTTGCGCGCGCGAAAATACTCACCGCCTGTACGCTTGGCAATTTCTTTTAAGCTGTTTTCGTCCATATCGGCAGAGGGGCGAATGGTGCGCGAACCAAAAAAATCGGCAATGCGCATTTCATCTGCGCCCAAGCCGATGGTGTAAATGCGGATGTGATTTTGCGCGGCCAATTCCGCCGCTTTTATGGGGTCGAGCTCGCCTGCGTTATTGCTGCCGTCGGTTAAGAGTACGATGACGCGGTTGTCGCTATTTTGTGCTTTTAAGCGTTTGACGGCCAAGCCGATGGCATCGCCAATGGCGGTTTTTTGCCCTGCCAAACCAATTTCGGCTTCCAATAATAATTGTTTGACTGTGGTGCGATCGAAAGTTAAAGGCGCTTGCAAATAGGCTTCGTCGCCAAAAAGTACTAGGCCTAGGCGGTCGCCGCTGCGCCTGTCGATAAATTCGCTGATGACTTTTTTGGCCACGACTAGGCGATTTTGCGGGCGATTATTTAGGCTCATGTCTTCGATGTTCATGCTGGGGGATAAATCCACCGCCAGCAATAAATCGCGGCCGCTTTGTGGAATTTCAATGACCTCGCCCAAACGATAAGGGCGCGCCAAAGCAACCAAAATAAGTACCCAAATAAATATGGCCAGAATTTGCGCGATATTGAATGCGGGCGCAAAGGACTGCGCGGTTAAATCGTTTTTTTGCCAGCGCGTAAGGTGCGCCACGCGCAGTGCCGCTTGCGTTCTTTTTTGTGCAGGCCAAAACCGATGCACTAAAAATGGCAAGGGCAATAATAAAAACGCCCAAGGCCAGTGCCAGCTAATTTCCCACATAATGGCTACCTTTTGAGTTGGTGCGTAGATAGTCGTGCAGCCACAGCGTTGCCGCTTGAGTTAGCTCAGTAGGGTTTGCAGCAATAGGTTGGGCTTGATAAATACCTTGGCTGAGCGCTTCGCCTAATAGCCCTGAAAAGTACGGCTCTTTGGTGCTGCTATTTAAAAAATCCAGCCAAGCTTGGCCATAAAGATTTAACGCTTCAGGCTGGTAGGGGCGAATTTGCAATTTCAGCCAGGCATTGATTTCGGTGTATAAAGCCGCACCTGTCAGCGCGTGCGTGCGCTCTTGGAGCGCGGTGCAAGCGCGCTGAATTTTTTTGCGCTGTTGATATTTTTTATAAAAAAACCAGCCCAATAGTGCCAGCAGGCTAAG
>JAYRHO010000183.1:0-4523 GCA_041907245.1 Saccharospirillaceae bacterium | reverse complement strand
GCACCCAGATGCGCCTAGAGATCGCCGCACTGCCCAATAACCCTGCGGCGGTACAGCGTATGCAAAAAGGCCATATTTTTGTGCAGTCTTTGAACTTTGGTGCCGCCTACGACCCCAGCAAGCCCGATAATGTCGACCCAGAAATCGTTACAGGTGTAGAGGATATATACCTGCGTGATGCTTCGGGTACGATTAAAGCGACTGTAAATGATGTCAAACACCGTGCCTTCGTGCCTAGGACTGTGATATATAACGAGCAGATTGATCTGTATAACGCCGCCAACCCGAACAACAAGCTGCCCAATATCCCCAATCAAAACGTGATTGAAATTCGTGGCTTAGAGATTCAGCGTATGGTGATGACCACACAGGACTTGAACCGATGAGAACAATAATAAAAAACACTCTCATGCTGGCGCTTAGCACCCTAAGCTTGGGTGCTTATGCCGATATGCAACCCATGAACGAAGCCGAGCTGGAAAGCACCAACGGCCAGCAGGGTATTACCCAAAGCTATCGCGTGGAGTTCACCGAGGGCACGCGTATCAGCTACGCCAACCCCGATGCCCAGTATAAAGAACCGCCACCAGGTGGCGGCCACTATTGGCTGGTTATTGATAACATCACGGGTTCGTTGGAATACAAAAACCAAAAAACCGACTACATCTCCGATTTTGGCCCACAGAAAAACGTCGGTGCGGTAAGAACCACCATGGCCGAAGAAGTCACTTTCGATAACTTCAAAACCAAGGGTGTGTATTTGGGCGCAGGTAAAGAAGTAACCCGCAGTGCCGCAGGCGCGGTGACCAGTGGCCATCAATATATTATGGGTTTGGAAATCAACGGCACTTTGCAGTACGGCAACACGCAAGGTGGCACGACCATGACCGTTTTTGCAATCGATTAGGTCTATTATGCGTAACATAATAAAAATAACACTTTCGACCCTCTTTCTTACTGGTGCCGCCAGTGGCTACGCACTTCAGTCTATGGACGACGGCGAGCTGTCTGCAACCAGCGGCCAAGCCATTTACGAAGTAAAAGAGCAGCTCGTCGCTCAGCCAGAAGGCAAGGATCTGCGCATGCTGCGTTTAACCATAGGTGCGCGCCAAGAGCTTAACGCCAACGTCGAAGAACTGGCGCTGGGGCGTTACTGGCGCCCTGAAGGCACCAACTGCACAGGCGGCGCGGAAGGCAATAAAGTTTGTTACAACAACATCATTCCTGTGGACTACAACGACAACATCAACTGGGCCTGTACCGCCAAGCCCTGTGGCTCTGTAGGCTTAGGGCACGGTTATGCTTCGTCCGCGCTGTCGCACGGTTTTGAAAAAAGCTTTTTCGAATTTGAAGGCGGCTATCAGCCCGACAGCGGCGTAGACGTGAAATTGCGCCATGTCACCATGGGGCAAGTGGTCAACGGCCAGCTTCTGCCCTTTGTGCAAGAAAACCCTTACTTAGAGTTTGCCTTTGCAGACAATAAGCTGGTGGGATTTCGTGCGGGCGCGGAAGAAACCTGGGGCTATCATGGTAACATCATCGACGTGATGTCGGGCTATATTCGCCCTGATATCGAGGTGGACGCGACCCTATTGGGTATGAACGTCGGTAAAATTAAGCTTTCGGCCTTCTTGGGTGGGGTGCGCACCATCGGCTGGCTGGATACCAAAACCCTCACGCTAAAAAGTACGGGTGGTTTAACAGGCTTGGTGGTATCTAGCCCAGATGCCTTGGTAAACCAGTCCAAAGATGCTCAGCTTTTCCCCGTGCAAGCGAACTATTTGGATCACACCAAGGCCTTCTTCTTTAGCGTGGGCACGCGCTCCATTCAGTGGTCGCCCGTACAGGGCTTCAGTGCCGAGGTTACCTCGCCCGGCTTTTGGATCAACATGGGCGGTGACGGTGGCTTGATTGCCACCACCCAGAACAACCATCACCCTAATAACTATTTCCCTGGCCACTCTTACGGTGGGATTTACGCGGGTAAAACCAACTACGGTGTGCCCAATGGCGCAACGGGCGCAGGTGGCTTGCCTACATGGTCTGAAACTTATCAGTAGGCTGGTAAATAGGCGCTGCGCGCTTTGGCAGAGCGAAGTGACGCAGCGGCTAGTTTGAATTAAAGTTCCAGTAAAGATTTAAAATTCCTTGTAAATCAAGGGGTTGAAAGAAAAGCAAAAAGAACAAAAAGTAGCTGCGTAAAACCCCTTGTGGTACGATGGCACGGAATTAAAAAAATAATAATCAACAGGCATCACCATGAATGTATCTCTCGCCAAACTGGCAGTTGTACTGGTAATAGGCTTAGCCATCACGGGCTGTAGTAAAGGCTCGCACTCATCAAAGCGTCAGGCCAGTGCGGCCGATGGCGTGCAGTTGGTTTCTGCAATCGATTATTCACTTTTTGCCGATGAGCATTTGGCCGATTGCGTGCGCGCGACAGGCGCAGAAGATACCAATTTACAGCTGTTGGATTGCACCGACAAAAACATTTCCAGCCTAGACGGCATCGAACAATTCAACGACCTACGCGTGTTGATTGTGCCGCAAAATCACATTCAAAACGTGCAGCCTTTGGCCGCTTTGCCGCAGCTTGCGCACGTGGATGTCAGCTCCAACGAGCTAAATAATCTTTCTGGTTTAGAAAAGTTACAGCATTTAACCCTACTGGATGGCAGCAACAATCGCTTAGGCGATGCTTCGGCCTTGCGTGGTGCCAAATCCTTAAAACGCCTTTATTTAAATACCAATCACTTGCAAGATTTGGCTTTTGTCAGTGATTTGAGCGCATTGGAAAACCTAGACGCCGAAAACAACCCGCGTAAAGGCCTTCCTTCTCTGCCGCGCAGCGTGAAAACCTACCGTTTGTAATTCCTTCTGGGGCAGCATGGCTGCCCTTTTTTACGTCCTGTTAACGTTTCTTTTTTATTTTGTGCTGGGTGTTTTACGAAATTGCGCAGGCGTCATGCCTGTCCATTTCTTAAAGCTGCGGTAAAAGGACGTGACTTCAATAAAGCCCAGCTCTTGGGCGATGTCTTCGCTGCTTTTGTTGCTGTGATGCAATAGCGTGCAGGCGCGTTCTTTTCTTTCGTTATCCACCAAGCTTTGGTAGTTCAAGCCTTCTTGAGCCAAGCGTCTTTGCAAGGTGCGCAGGCTGAGATTGAGCCTTTGTGCGAGTTGGTTTTGTTCAAGCTTGCCGTCGTTTAACAGTTGTTGCACCTGAACGAGAAGCTCGTCTTTAAAACTGGGGCGTGGGGCGAGGCTGGCGAGCTTGGTGTGAGCGTGCTGCTCTAGGGTTTGGCGCAGCTCTGGGTTGGGCTGGCGCAGTGGGCGCGCCAACAGGCTTTTTTCGATAACGATTTTGTTGGCAGGGCAGTTAAACAACACGGGGCAGTGCCAGCGCTGACTGTATTCAGGCAAAAACGCAGGCGCAGGCGCTGGTCGCGTAAGCTCGACGCGTACAGGGTGCTCGGTCTCGGCGTTGCCCAACCAGCGGGCGTAGGCAATCCAAGAGGCAAAGACGTTATCCACCATTTGTTCGCGCACCTGCGCATTGGGGTAGGCGCAGTGCCAGAGCAAGTGGATTTCGTCATTCTGAGCCTGCACTTGCGTGGTGCCCATATCGCCGACCAGCTTTTCAAAGGGCGCGATGCGCATAATGGCTTCGCCCAAGGTGGTGCAATTCATGGTGATAAAGCCCAGCACGCTGTAGGAGTGCGCTTCGACAAAATCGCCACTGACTAGCCCAAGTACAGGTAGCCCAGTTTGCTTGAGCAGCAGGGCAATAAGGGCTTGCAGCTTTTCCCCTGCAATGCGCGGGTTGTCGTGGCCAAGCTGTTCTTCGCTTAGCTCGATTTGCTCAAGCAGCCATGCACGCTCTAGCCCTTGTGCTTGGGCAAAGCGCAAGTATTGGGCAAGGGCGGGTGGTGAAACGAAGCCAAGTGCAGTCATGGCGGAAAATGCTAATAATTTTGGCAAGTTTAAGCAACGCTTTTTTCCACCAAGCCAGTAGCATAAAACTCCACAGGCCTTGGGCCGAAAACAGCGAATAACGACAAGAAGGTATCACCATGAGAGCGTGGAACGGTTGGGGAAATGGGCAATATGCAATGACGCTGCCAGCCAATGGGCAGGCGTTTTTAGGCGAGCGTATTGGTAACGGGCATAGGCTTGGCGACGCCAGCTTAGAGAGCGTCTGTAAAAAAGTGCCATCCAGCCGTTTGCCTGTGGCGCATCCTTTGATTCAAACCGATGCCGAAACACGCGTGCGCTATGCGCGTGGGCAAAGCTTGCCCGATTGGCTGGCGTTGCGCAGTGGTGAGTTTGAGCACTTTCCCGATGCCGTGGCTTTTCCTGAATGCAGCAATCAGGTGGCAGAGCTTTTGGCTTTGGCTAAAAGCTACGATTTAGAGGTCATTCCTTATGGTGGCGGCACCAGTGTTGCAGGCCATATCAACCCCAAAGCCTCAAAACGCCCAGTGCTGACGGTTAGCCTTGAGCGCATGAATCGCCTGCTGGATTTG
>JAYRHO010000182.1:0-2852 GCA_041907245.1 Saccharospirillaceae bacterium | reverse complement strand
GGCGCGCCAACTCCGCGAAGGTTTTCTTTATCCATTCATCGTATAAGCCATCACGAGTGCGGTTGGTGTTGGTTTGATAGACCGAAATTGCCGCCTCATCCAAAGGAAATGCCTGTTCTTCTAATAAGAATTGATATTCTTCTTTTTCAACATCACTCATGCCTTTGGGCTGTTCCGACTGTAAAAGTCCTTGGCTCATCTGCGCATAGAGCTGGCCTAAATGATAAGTGGATGAGGTGGTGAACTCCAGTACGCCCAGCTGTACCGCTTGGGTGTAGCGTTTTTGTGCCGCTTGTAAAAAGCCGTTCTTTTTAGTGACGCTTTTATCCAAAGGCAAAGTGATTTTTACCTGCTCAAATTGCAGGCGTTCAAACTCGCCTAATTGAAATGCCGCACTGGCGGCCAAATAACGGGAACGATCGCTTTGGTTCGCGCCCGCGTTATTGTGCAGCGTAATAATTTTATTCAGCCAAAAACGGCGATTTTCTTCGTTATTAAGCTTGGCGTAGAGCTGATCAAGCTGATAATGCGCCTCGACCGCCGCATCAAAGGGTGATGGGTAGTTGTTGGCGTAGCTTCTAAACATATCCAACGCATTTTCAACATCTTCGGCTTTGGCAAAATACTGTGCCGCTTGATAGCAAGCAATGCGTTGCTCTTCGCTGTTTTTGCTGTTTTGCCAAATTTGTTTTAGCTCCAACGCAGCGGCCTTCCAATTGCCTTGATGCTCATAAGCCACAATGAGTTTGCTGGGCATATCCGCGTTTAATTTATGGCCTGGATAGTCTTTGCGAAATTGCAGCATGACTTCGATGGCTTGCGGATAGTCGGCGGTTGCCATCAGTAAGGTGGCGGCGTCGTATTCGGCTAAAATGCGCGTATCACTTTCAGGAACCACTTTGGCCAAACGCCGCCAATGCGCAACCGCTGCAACGGCATCGCCCTGCTCTTTGCTTTGTTCGCCCTGACGATAAATGCTGGCAGCCAGTTTTTCGCGTAAATCTTTGTAGGTTTTACCATCGGCTTGACGCTGCGCCAGCGCCTGCAAAATGGCTTCTTCCGCTTCGGCATAATAACCCAGTTCAAAAGCAGAATGACCGCGCACCAAGGCCGCGCCATAACGGTAACGCGGGCTTAAATCCTGCTCTATTTTGGCGGCCAAGCGCGCGGTGCTCAGTGCTTGCGGGTAGTATTTGTCTTTTAACAGCATTTCTGCGGTATTGACCAATACCACGCCGCTGCGTGGGTCTTGTGAGTATTCCTGCACAAAACGCATGGCGCTGGCGACGGTCGCAGCTCGCCAGGCTTTGGCTTCTTGCGCCGAAGGTTGGTATTTGTTGTAAGCCAAAATGGCGGCATAGCCTGCCTCGACAGCTTTTTCATAGCGCGGGTATTGATAAGCCACGATTTCGTAATGGTCTTTGGCGGTGGGGTAATCGCCTAATTCAAAGGCAATTTCAGCATTAAAGAAATGCGCTTTGACCGTGTCTTGGGCTTCTGGGAAGCTGCGAATGTATTCGTTATACCAGCGTTCGGCTTGTTGCAGACGCTCGTTATGATCTTTAGCCAGCTGGGTATTTTGCCCCCAAGCATGGTAAAAGCTGGCCATATCCCAAATGTACGCACCTAGGCTTGTGGTTAAGGCGGGATGCAATTCGGGGTGGGCTTGCCAGTAGGCCGTGCCCACGCCAAAAAGTGCGACATATTGCTCTTTGTGGCGGCGCATCAGCTCGGGATAACGGGCTTTTTTGTAACCCTCAATCAAACGCTCGTAAAAACTGGGTGAACGCTTGTCCAGTGGGTAACGTAGCACAAAGGCGCGCAAGGTCGAGGCGGCGCTGCGATGAAATTCACGCTCGTAATACAGGCTGGCTAAGCGGTCGTAGATACGATATTCATAAAAACGTGCACCGTGCGCCTGAAAGAACTTTTCAATTTGTTCCCAATCGCCCATTTCGGCAAAGGTGACGGCCATAATGCGCAGCATGTCATCGCGCAGCTCTAAATTGCCGCCTGTGGCGTTTTCAAGTGCATCTTCATTGGCAAACTCTTCATCTAAAACGCGGGTAAAAGCCAGTAAGCTGGCTTCGTTTTGCTGTTGCTTAAATAGCGTCCAGCCCAGCAAATACCCGGCACTGACGTAATAGTCGTTGCCATCTCGGCCTTTGGCGATAAGGCGCTCATAGGCTTTCGCGGCTTCGCCGTAGTCGCCGCTGGCATAGAGCAATTGCCCCAAGCGAAACTCGCCTTCAAGGTAATAATCCGATTTGGGAAATTCCTGTGTGAGCCGTTCCAGCGTGGTAATGGCCAGCATGGCTTTGCCAGCGATCACATAGGCTTTCGCCAATTGGTAGAGTAAGCCGTCGTTATCGCGGCGATCTGGGTAGCTACTGAGCAACGCTTCATAGTCGCTGATGGCGGCCAAGGCGTTGCGTTTTTCACTGTGGTTGGCGGCGTCTTCTTGGCCATTATCGGCGAGACGCTCTTCCTGTTGCAGCTTGAGTGCCGCAATACGATGGGAAACGCGAATGCGCAGTTCAGGCTCGTGAGCCACGTCTAAATAGGCTTGATAACGGTTTAAGACCTCAGTGTGGTCTACCTGCACCTCGGAGTTGGGCAGGATGCGCAAAGGTTCGACGGGAATATCCGCCAAGGTTGCAGGTGCTTGGCTCGAAACGCCAGCGCAAGCCGTTAAAAACACAGGCAGTATGGCCAACAGCAGAGGTCTCATTGCTCACCTCCTTTGCTGGCCGCCAGCTGAGTTTGCAGCGCATCGTCATACAGGCGCGCTAAAGCTAAACGCGCCTGAGCTTGGTAGCCAAGCAGCTGGTTTTTTTGCGTGTTCAGTGTAT
>JAYRHO010000181.1:0-1897 GCA_041907245.1 Saccharospirillaceae bacterium | reverse complement strand
AGCGTCGCCATTTGCAATTTATTGGTAAGGTGATGCGCGATGAAGACTTAGAAGCGCTGCAAGCCAAGCTGGATTTACTCGACCCCTCCAGCGAAGCCTTTGGCCGCATCATTAAACAGGCGGAAATGTGGCGCACGCGCTTGGTTGAGCAAGAGGGCCTCAACGACTTTATCGAACAATACCCAACGGTAGACCGCCAGACTTTGCGTAATTTGGTGCGCAACGCGCAAAAAGAAATGAGCAGCGAGCCACCTAAGCCTGGCAGCAACTACAAAAAACTCTTCCAATTGGTTAAAGACTTGGTCGGTGCAGCGGGCTAGCCGCGCACCCGATTCCACAGCGGCATCGCCTCGCGCACCTGAGTGAGCAAGGTGCGTTTGACTTCCGCCACCCGTACTCCTTCTTGATGCTCAAGCTCACCCAGCACTTCGCCCCAAGGGTCAAGCAGCAGAGAATGCCCCCAAGTTTGACGCTTCTCATCGTGCCAGCCGCATTGGTTGGCGGCGACCAGATAGCACTGGGTTTCAATAGCGCGAGCGCGCAGCAAGCTGTGCCAATGCGCCTGCCCAGTGCGATAGGTAAAAGCCGCAGGCACGCTGATGATTTCTGCCCCCAAAGAGCGCAGCGCGAGAAAATGCTCAGGAAAACGCAGATCAAAACAAATGCTCAGCCCCAAGCGCCCCAGTGGCGTATCGACTACCACCAGCTCGGAACCTGGGCTAAAGCGCTCCGATTCTCGATAGCGCCCTTGCTTGTCGGCGACATCGACATCAAACAAATGGCGTTTGTCGTAGCGCGCCACCTGCTCGCCTTGCGCGTTAAAAAGCAGCGAAGCCGAGCGCACGCGGGCATCACCATCTGGGCTTGGTTGGGGCACCGCGCCTGCCAACAGCCATAAACGGTATTTTTGCGCGAGTTCAGCCAAGGCCTCCGTCGTAGCCGCAGAAGCCGCCAGAGCGGAATAATCATCAGGATTTAGGCTTAAGCACATTTCAGGCAGCACCGCCAAGGTCGCACCTTGCGCTGCGGCTTGGGCTAACAGCCTGTCTATTTGCGCAAGGTTGTGTGCCACAGTGCCCAGGGTATTCATTTGGATGGCAGCCAGCATCTTAGTCTCCCAGCATAAACACGCCTTTGACGCGATCGGTCACGCCGCGCGTTTCCTTGCCTTTTACTTTGTTGTCAAAGAGCTTGTTTATTTCCATTTTTGGCTCTTCCCAGCTGCCCGAGAGGTTGTAGCTGGCGCTGGTAAAGCGGGATAACTCATCACCGATGAGTTTTTCGGTCACATAAATGGAGGCGGCAATGGGCGGCGCAAAGCCTGCCAAGACCACTACCAAGGGCAGGTTGCTGGCCACGGGGAAGGTCACCACGATTTTCATATCTAGGCTGTGCGCGACTAAGTCGGTGCTGCCTGAGCTTAAGAAATTTCCGCCTGGGCCGTCGATCACCAAAGGCTCAGTAAAGGTCATCACCCCATCGCTGATGCGCGCTTTCATACTGAGCTTGTCAAAGGCCACGCCGCTTTGATAAAGGTCGGAGAAGTCCAAGCGCAAGCGTCGCGCTAGCGAGTTGAAGTTCAGTATGCCAAAGACTTTTAAGGCTTCCGCGCCTTCGGCATTGAGCTTGCCATTGCGCACCAAGGCCTCGACCGTGCCATTGAGTGAGGCTGTATTAAAGGCCGCAGGAGAGCCAAGCCAAGAGAGGTTGAGCGTCACGCTGGTGTTTTTACCTTCTAGCACAGGGCTTAAGCCCAAGCCTTGCTGCACCTTGGCCACGGTTTTAGTGCTGAGCTTAAGCTCCTTAAGCTGGGTTTTTATTTGGCCGTCTTGCTCGTACCAGACAAGCAACCCTTGGACTTTCAGGCTGTTGATATTGCTGTCGTTAATACTGATTT
>JAYRHO010000180.1:0-7509 GCA_041907245.1 Saccharospirillaceae bacterium | reverse complement strand
TTGCCCGTGCTGGGCATTCACCCTGAACAAGGCTCGAATTATCAGCTGCGCGAGGCGGCGCATTTGCATCAGCTCTGTACGGTGGAAGTGGGTATTGAAGTGCTTAAGTTGAATCAAGATATGGCCGCCAGCCAAGCTTTGGCGCAGTATTTTGCACGCTTTCGTGAGCACTATTTGCAAGCGCGGGCGAATTTGCCTGCACAATAGGTAAAAACATTGACGCGCACGCCTGTGGCCTGCATATTGGCGGCTCATTTTTTTATGCTGTTTGAGTCGATGGAACTTTCACTAACAAGAGCTTATTTGATACGCCTGTGTCTGGCGCTCTTGCTGCTGCCATCGTTATTCAGTGCCGAGCAAGCGCGTAATGCCAAGCCTGCACAAAGTACCAGTGAAATCGGCCAAGCCGCCGATTTCCAACTCCCCAGTTTTTATAGCCTGCGCGTGCAGGATGCCCCCGCCTTAAGCCACGCGCTGGATTTTCCCGTATTGCCAAGCTTGGCGTTGTTGCTTTGTACGGTCGCACCGAAATCGCAGCCAATTGTTTTTTCATATCAGCGGCAAAAGCCTGCGGCTTATCGTGTTTTTTCCGCGCGCGCTCCGCCTTTTATTGCGTAAACAACACTCGTTTTTTACTCAATTTAAGGAATCGTTATGAAATCATTATCTGTACGCGCTTTGGTGTATAGCTTCATTATTTTGCTGGGCGCTTTTTTTGCGGCTCCCAGTTTTCTGCCGCAAGACGTAACTGCAAAACTGCCCAACTGGTATGCCAAACAGCATATTTCCTTAGGCTTGGACTTGCGCGGCGGCTCGCAATTGCTGCTGGCTTTGGATGAAAAAGCCCTGCTTAAACAAGAACATCAACGCATGGGCGAAGAGTTTTCGCGGGCGTTGCGTTCGGCTCGTATCGCTTATGGTCGCGTGCTGGTCGATGATAAATCTGTGGTCGTGCCGCTGCGTGACGCTGAGCGTGCCAACGAAGCCAAAGACATCATTAAACCGCTGCTGGAAGAGGGTAACAGCCTTGCCAATCGCTACCTTATCAGCGTGGTTGGTACCGATGTGCGCGTAGAGTCTACCGTCGTGCGCCGTCAAGCTTTGTTGGATGATGCCATTGAGCGCAGCCTTGAGGTGGTGCGTCGTCGTTTGAACGAAAGCGGTTTGGTTGAACCCAGCATCACCCGCCAAGGTCGTGACAGCATTCTGGTGCAGATGCCAGGTGTGGAAGATCCATCACAAATTCGCCAGCTACTGGGTACAACCGCGCAGCTGAACTTCCACTGGGTGTACGATGCCAAGAGCCAAGGCTCACGCGTGACTTTGCCCGTATTAAATCGTGACCCGAACGCGCCTGAGCAAGAAATGACGCTGGAACGTGAAGTGGTAATGAAAGGCGAGCATGTGCGTGATGCACAGCTGGGCTTTAACCAACAAAACGGCCAGCCTGTGGTCAACTTCCGTTTAGACAGCGCGGGCGCCAAGCTCTTTGGCAAGCTCACCAGCGACAACGTCGGCCGTAACCTCGCCATCGTGCTCGATGACCGCATTGTCACCGCCCCAACCATTCGCTCGGCCATTAATGGCGGCTCGGGTGAAATCAGCGGCTCTTTCACCTCGCAAGAAGCCTCGCAAGTGGCCTTGCTGCTGCGCTCGGGTGCATTGCCTGCACCTTTGACTGTGGTGGAAGAACGCACCATCGGCCCAGACTTGGGTAGCGATGCCATCAATATGGGTCTGACTACCGGTCTTTTAGGCGGCGTCTTAGTGGTGCTCTTTATTGTGATCGCTTATGGCGGTTGGGGTGTGGTGGCCAGCTTGGCACTGTTCTTCAACGTGGTGATTACCTTTGGTGTGCTGGCTTTCTTTGGTGCCACGCTCACCTTGCCTGGCATTGCGGGCTTGATTTTGTCGGTGGGTATGGCGGTGGACGCCAACATTTTGATCAACGAGCGTATTCGTGAAGAAACGCGTAATGGCCGCTCACCCAAAACCGCACTGAAGCTGGGTTTTGATAACGCTTACCGCACTATCATCGACTCCAACGTCACTACCTTGGTAGCGGTGGCGCTGCTCTTTATGTTTGGCTCGGGACCTGTGCGTGGCTTCGCAGTGACCATCGCTATCGGCCTTTTAACGTCGATGTTTACCGCTATTGCAGTAACGCGCCTGTTTATGGAGTGGTCTACCAACCGCAGCAATAAGCCGTTTCGTGATTTGTTCTTGCAACGTTTTATCCAAAAATACACCAACGAGCCGCTCAATGTGCTCAAGGGGCGCGTGGCGGGTCTTACTACTTCGGCTACCTTGTCCATTGCCTCGGTGGTGCTGCTGTTAACTGTGGGTTTGAACTACGGCATCGATTTTAAAGGCGGTACGATTTTAGAAGCGCACTTGCCTGGTGCGACCACCGAAGAAGTACGCCACGAGCTGTCGGTAAATCATTTTGATGAGGTTGGCTTGCAGGAGCTGGGTGAAAAAGGCCAGTTCTTATTGCGCTTGCCTGTGGCCGACGCCGAAGCCGCCGATGGTAAAAACCAGTTAGCGGAAGCACTGAAAGCCAAGCTCAGCGCCAAGTGGGGCGATGCCACTTACCCACGCTTGGAAATGGTGGGCGCGAAGGTCAGTGGCGAGTTCGGTGACCTCACCATCATCGCCATCATTTTGGCGGGCTTGGGTATGCTGGCTTACCTGTGGGTGCGTTTTGAATCGCACTTTGCTATGGCGGCGACCATTACCATCGCACTGGACTTAACTAAAACCATCGGTTTTTTTGTTATCTCGGGCGTAGAGTTCAACCTCACTGCGGTGGCGGCGATTTTGGCTTTGATGGGTTATTCGGTGAACGACAAGGTGGTGGTGTTTGACCGCGTGCGTGAAAACTTGCGCGCTCACCCTGGAATGAGCTTTGTCGATGTGCTCAATAGCAGTATCACCTCAACCTTGGGGCGTACGGTGTTTACTTCGGTATCCACGGCCTTATCGTTATTGCCGATGGTGATTGCCGGCGGTCCTGCGGTGGCCAGCTTCGCCCAGCCCTTGCTCTTTGGCATAGTGGTGGGTACCAGCTCCTCTATCTTTGTGGCTTCGCCCATCCTGTACTACTTCGGTATGCGTCGCGAGCGTAAAGGCATTGCCCAGCTGCGCAAAACCAAAGAAGAAATGCAAAAAGAACTGGATTTGATTCCTTAGTTTTTACGCTGTCCTTCTTGAAGCATAAAAAAGCCCCTAAACAGGGGCTTTTTTATGGGTGTGAGATTTAAACTCCCAGCACTTTGCTTAGGTGGTCGTTGATAAAACGGCCTTGCGGGTCGAGCTCTTTGCGGATTTTAAGGAAGTCGTTAAAGCGCTCGTAGCGGGCGGCGAAGTTCAGCGCGCTGAGGTTGTGCACCTTGCCCCAGTGTGGGCGGCCTTCGTATTTCCAGAAGATGGGTTCGATGGCGGCAAAGTAGTCTTTGTAATCTTTGTCGTGGAAGTTGTGCAGGCTGATGGAGAAGCCGTCGCGTTTGTAGAACTGGCTTAGCCAAATGTCGTCGGCTTTCACATAGCGCGCTTCGATGGGGAAAATCACAGGGATGTTGTCCTTTTTGATTTTCGCCAAGATTTCACGCAAGCACTGTGGGCCAAGTTCTGCGGGTACGGTGTATTCCATTTCGTTAAAGCGAATGTCGCGCAGGTTGCCAAAGATTTCTTTGGATGCGCCATAGCGGGTTTCGGGTTTGACGGTGGAGCAGCCGTAGTTCACCAGCCAGCGGCGGGCAAAGGGCATGTAGTCGATCATGTTCGACATCATGCGGAAAGCTTCATAGGCATCGCCGCTTTCGATGGGCGGCTCGTTGGGGACTTCGTCTTTGCTGACTTTATCCATAGCGATGCCCAGAATGTAGTCGCTGTGCGGGATGGCGTACATTTCATAGTGGCGGTGTGCTTTGCTCAGTTCTTCACAGCGCTCTAAGCCTTCTTGCTCGGACATCATCCAGCTGTATTCTTTCAGATAGTAAGCAGGCTCGGCTTTGATGCGGGCTTTGGTAACGACACCCAGTGCGCCTATGTTGCAGCCTAGGGCGTGGAAAAGGTCGCTGTTTTTATCGCGCGAGCATTCCAGCACTTCGCCTGCGGCGGTAACTAGGTGGGTTTTCTGTACATGACTGGAGAGGCTTTGCAGCTCGCGCCCCGTGCCGTGGGTGGAGGTGGCCATCGCGCCTGCCCAGGTTTGGCTGTCGATGTCGGAGAGGTTGATCACCGACATATCGTTCGCCCACAGGTCTTCGCCGAGCTGAGATAGGCGCGTGCCACCTAAAACGTCCACTTCGAGCTTGGCTTTGTCGATGTTTTCGATGCCGCGCATACGGGCGAGGGAAATCAGGGTGTGGTCGGTGGGAACAAGGCCGCTGAAGCTATGACCTGAGCCGAGCATACGGATTTTGTCTTGCTTGCTTTTAATTAGGCTGATGAGCTCGTCTTCGTTGCGCGGCAGCGGACGCTCGGCGGGTTGACAGTGTTGGTTGCCCGACCAGTTGCTCCAAGGCAGGATGCGCTTGCCGTCGGCACCTACAATGCCGACTTCTTTGGGGGCGTTGCTGGAACAGGCGGTGCTGCTCAGCACGCCGCCAGCCACTAGGCCGACGGCGCTGTATTTTAAGAGGTTGCGGCGAGAAAGGGGGATGCGCTCGAAGTTCATTATTATTTTTCCTGTGTGCTCATGTAAGAGATTAAATCTTTTAGCTCATCGGGGCCGCATTCGGTGCAGGTTCCCATGGCGGGCATGTTGCGGATGCCGTTGATGGCGTTATTGACCAGAGTATCCATGCCCAGTTTCAGGTAGGAGTCCCAGTCTTTGCTGAAGGCTTGCGGTGCGCCAGAGCCTTTGACGCCATGACAAGATTTACAGTAAAGGCCGTAGAGTTCTTCGGTGTAGGGATCGGCTGCGTGCGCTACGGAAAATAGGCAAAGAAAAACCAAGGCGCTGAGTATTTTTTTCATTATGGTCACCTCGAAAA
Source organism: Saccharospirillaceae bacterium (assembly GCA_041907245.1). Classification (GTDB taxonomy): domain Bacteria; phylum Pseudomonadota; class Gammaproteobacteria; order Pseudomonadales; family Oceanobacteraceae; genus Venatoribacter. The sequence continues at coordinate 2,509 of JAYRHO010000180.1, read as the reverse complement.
GAGCGAACAGGTTAGCGAAACTGGAACGAACGTACAAGTATTTAGTTATGCTTCAGTTTATCCGATCTGCTGGGGTGGCAAAATAGAATAACTGGCTAAAAAGCGCGCTTTTTTCTATGATGCGCGCCTTTCTTTTAAGCGCAGCGAACGGACAGACCGACGATGTCTCACACCTCATTCCAGCAAGAAGTCGGCACGCGCCGCACCTTCGGCATTATTTCCCACCCCGACGCGGGTAAAACCACCATCACCGAAAAGCTGTTGTTGCTGGGTAATGCCATTCAGCTGGCAGGAACAGTAAAGGGTAAAAAAACAGGGCGCATGGCTACATCCGACTGGATGACCATGGAGCAAGAGCGTGGCATTTCGATTACCACCTCGGTGATGCAGTTCCCTTATAAAGACCGCATGGTCAATCTGCTCGATACGCCAGGCCACGAGGACTTCTCTGAGGATACTTACCGCGTTTTGACGGCGGTGGACTCGGTGCTGATGGTTATCGACGGCGCAAAGGGTGTGGAAGAGCGCACTATTAAACTGATGGAAGTCTGTCGCCTGCGCGATACGCCGATTTTTACCTTCGTCAACAAGATGGACCGCGAAGTGCGCGACCATATTGAAGTGATGGACGAAGTGGAAACCGTGCTGAAAATCAAATGCGCGCCCATCACTTGGCCCATTGGTATGGGTAAGGCTTTTAAAGGCGTGTACAACCTTTATACCGACACCGTTCATGTGTTTACCCCAGGCCAAGGCAGTATTGTGCCTGATGACATTCAGATTAAAGGCTTGCAATCGCCCGAGGCGCGTGCGCGCTTAGGCGACCTAGTGGATGAGCTGGCCGATGAGATTGAACTGGTGCGCGGCGCCAGCCACGAGTTCAACCTTGAGCAATACTTGCGCGGCGAAATGACCCCCGTGTTCTTTGGTACGGCTTTGGCAAACTTTGGTGTGCGCGAAATGCTGAATTATTTTGTGGAGTGGGCGCCTGCGCCCTTGCCACGCTCTACCGACAAGCGCGAAGTGGCGGCCACCGAAGAAAAGTTCTCGGGCTTTATTTTTAAAATTCAAGCCAATATGGATCCTAAGCACCGCGACCGTATCGCCTTTATGCGCGTGTGCTCAGGGACGTACAGCAAAGGTATGAAAATGCAGCATGTGCGCACGGGCAAAGAGGTGCGTATTTCCGATGCCGTCACTTTCCTTGCAGGCGATCGCTCGCAGGTCGAAGAGGCGGTTTCAGGGGATATTATCGGCCTGCATAACCACGGAACCATTCAGATTGGCGATACCTTCACCGAGGGCGAAACGCTGCAATTTACGGGCATTCCGCACTTCGCTCCTGAATTATTTAAGCGCGTGCGCTTAAAAGACCCGCTGAAAATGAAACAATTGCAAAAAGGCTTGCAGCAGTTGGCCGAAGAGGGCGCGACTCAGCTCTTTATGCCGCTCAATAACAACGACCTGATTCTAGGTGCTGTGGGTGTGCTGCAATTTGACGTGGTGCAGCAGCGTTTGCGTGATGAATACAAGGTCGAGTGTATTTACGAGCCGATCAGCGTCTATACCGCGCGCTGGATTGAATGCCCCGATCACAAGATGCTGGAAGACTTTAAACGCAAAGCCTCGGACAACCTCGCTCTCGATGGCGGTGGCTACCTCACCTACATTGCTCCGACACGGGTGAACTTAAGCCTCACACAAGAGCGCTGGCCTGATGTGGTCTTTCGTCATACTCGTGAGCATTAAAAGGCTTGCAGCCTAGGCGGCTTGGTCTAGGCTTAACCTGTCTTTTTATTACAGGTTGAGTCTTATGCTTACTTTTATCATTTCAGGCTTGGTGGTGGCGTCGGTGCTGTCTTTGTTGGCTTATTATTTGTGGCAGCAGACGGTACTGCGTGAGCGCTTTAAGCTCGATGATGCCAAAGGCTACTTTATGATGAGTTGCATTGTGATTGCCTTTTTCAACAGTGCAGGGCTGTTTTATTTCGGACAAAGCTTGGGTTTTGATCAAACCGATGACAGCTCTACCCTGATGGCCTTAGGGATTTTACTGAGCATTATGGCGACGCTTTTGGTGCTGATTTTTGGTTTGACGAAGTTTCACGAGCCTGAACGCTACTGAAAAAGCGTGTGTTTTAGCAGGCGCTTGGCCGCAAGGGCCGCGCCTAGTTGGATTCCTGCAAATCCCCTCTTGCTTAAAAAATTTCCATCTTATAGAATGCCGCCCTCTTATAAATCAACTGCCCTTATAGGCGAGAATTTGATGAAAACTTACAGTGCGAAACCCGAAACCGTAAAGCGTGAGTGGCTTGTTGTTGACGCAGCAAACCAAACACTGGGTCGCCTGGCTACTGAAGTTGCTTTGCGCTTAAAGGGCAAGCACAAGCCAGAATACACCCCCCATGTTGATACCGGTGATTACATCGTTGTAATCAATGCTGAAAAAATCCAGGTAACTGGCAATAAAGCGCTCGATAAAATCTATTATCACCACTCAGGTTTTCCT
>JAYRHO010000179.1:0-1566 GCA_041907245.1 Saccharospirillaceae bacterium | reverse complement strand
TATTCCGATTGCGGTTGTGCCTTTTGGTTGGAATGGCAGCACGCCCTTGCCAGAAGACGTCAGCACCATAGTGCGTAACGATTTATCACACAGCGGTTTTTTTCGTACGCTGCCTGTTTCCAGCATGATTGGTCGCCCCACGCAGTTGGCGCAGGTGCAGTTTTTGGATTACCAGCGTCTGCGTCAGGACTATATGGTGATCGGCAATATCGAGCTGGTTCCTGAGGGCTATGCGGTGGAATTTGCGGTGCTGGATGTCAGCCAGCAAAAAGAAATGTTTCGCCATCGCGTCAAAGGCAAAGGCTCGCAAATGCGCGACTTGGCGCATTACATCAGCGATTTCATTTTTGAAAAGCTGACAGGAATGCCTGGGGTGTTTTCCACCAAGCTGGTGTATGTCACCACCAACCGCCAACGCACGCGCTTTAATTTGAATTATGCCGATGCCGATGGTGCGCGTGAGCAGCTGATATTCTCCTCTCGCCATCCTATCGTTTCACCCACTTGGTCACCCGATGGTAAAACCATTGCTTATGTGTCTTTTGAAAACGGCTCGGGCGAGATTTTCTTCCAAAACCTCGCCTCAGGTAAGCGTGAGCGCGTCGTGGCCTTTGAGGGTTCTTTTAACAGTGCGCCTGCTTTTTCACCCGACGGGAGAAAATTGGCCTTTGTGTTGTCCAAGCTCGGCAACCCGGATATTTACATGATGGATTTAGCAACGCGCAAGGCAAAACGACTAACGGATCATTTTGCTATTGATACGGAACCTCAGTGGGACGTGGATGGACAACACCTCTATTTTACGTCCAGCCGTGCCGGTGGCCCGCAAATTTATCGCATGAACGTCAACGATCTTACGGTAAAACGCATTACCTTTAATGGTAACTACAATGCGCGCCCACGCATCACCGCCGATGGTCGAAAATTGGTTTATGTTCACCAAGAAAATAACCGTTTTCACATTGCTGCGCAGGACATCAAAAGCGGTCGTGTAAATATTTTAACAAGCGAAACAGAATTAGATGAATCGCCTAGTGTTGCACCCAACGGAAGTATGGTAGTGTACGCCGCGAGTGAAGCCAACCGCAGTATTTTGGCCGCTGTCTCTGTCGATGGTGACGTGAAGTTCCGATTGCCTTCTAAATTCGGTGACGTCAGAGAACCTGCGTGGTCACCCATATTGAAATAAACTCCTTTTTTTGGACGGATAATGTTATGCAAGTTAATACCCTATACAAAACTCTTGGCCTGGCTTTTGGTGCTTTATTATTGACCGCTTGCGCTAGCAAGGGCGACGTAAACTCTGGCGACGCTAACATCGACGAGAATGCTAATTCTCAAGGCGTTGAAGGTTCAGGCGTGAGTGGTGAGCCTGTACAAAGCGCCGATGCCGCTTTGTTAGAACAAACCGTGTTCTACTTTGACTTCGACCAAAGCTCTTTGAAAGAAGAAAGCAAAGAAGCGCTGAAAGCCCACGCTGCTTACTTGGCAAACAATGCTCAAGCTCGCGTTGTATTGGAAGGTCACGCCGATGAACGCGGCACTGTGGAATACAACCTGGCTTTG
>JAYRHO010000178.1:0-3582 GCA_041907245.1 Saccharospirillaceae bacterium | reverse complement strand
GCTTTTTAATCAGCCAAGGTAAAAAACATTTACCTGGAATACAGCTCTTAAAAGAAATGCTGCAAAACTCTTTTCAGGCTTATGTGTGGAAATTACCCGTTACCACCGAAATTGCACGCTGGGGCGGTGTGGAGCTGTACGGCTTTCCAAAATTTATTGCCGATATTGATTTTAATCGCACGCAAAAAAGTTTGGCCTGTACACTCAAGCACGATGGCAAGCATGTTTTAACGCTCGAAGGCAAAGCGTTAAGCACGTCGCGCAAAGATCAGCCGCTGCGTTATCGCGCTTATTCCATGCTCGATGGCAACGCCATGTGCGCCAACGTCTACACCAATCCGCTGGCATACGGCCAAAGCATGTTGCCCAATGCCGCCAAACTCACGCTTGGCGATCACCCCATCGCGCAAACATTGAAAACACTGAAACTTTCCAGTTTTCCAGTGATGTTTCAATATTGCCCAAAAAACGAGCTGGCACTCTTTGGCCCGCGCAATTTAATGGACAACTAAAAGCACGCTTATTGCCAATCCTTGGCGACCATCAAGGTGCAGGTGGTCGCCAACGAACCTTTGTGTAAAAATAGCCTCCAACGTTTTTCTATAACAACAGGGAGCACCCCATGCGTTTGAAGCTTGTTTCGTGGCTGGCCGCCTTAGCCGTCGTTTTTTCCTTTAGCACCCAAGCCGCGCCTTACAGCGAAGGTAATGGTTATACCCTCTTAAAAACTCCCGTGGCCGTGATGGCCGATGGCAAAGTGCATGTCGAAGAAGCCTTCTGGTACGGCTGCCCACATTGCTTCCAATTAGAAGGCGCGGTCAGCGCTTGGCGTCAAAAATTGCCTGCCGATGTTGAATTCACCGGCGTGCCTGCGCTCTTTGGTCGTGCTTGGGTTTCTCATGCGCAGTTCTACTATGTAGCCGACTCTTTAGGTGTGCTAAATAAAGTACACGAGCAAATTTTCCGCGCCATTCACGTTGAAAACCAACACCTACTTAGCAAAAGCGATCAGCGTGATTTTTTACAAGAAAAAGCCGGTGTCGCCCCCGCTGATTTCGACAAAGCCTATGAATCTTTCACCGTTAAAAGCCGCATGAAACAAGCCGACGCACGCATCCGTGCCTTTGGCATCAACGGTGTGCCTGCCATGATTGTACAAGGCAAATACTTGGTGGATTCCAGCTCCGCAGGTGGCAATGCCAACATGCTGAAAGTCGTCGATTTTCTGATTGAACAAGAGCGCAAAGCGCTGAAAAAATAAATGGCCGATTTTTGCTCTTGGCAAGAACTTGTGGCGGCACCGCGTGCAGCCAACAGCCTAAGATTGTTGTCCTTCAACATTCAGGTGGGCATCCAAACCGATGCCTACCACCACTACCTGATGCGCAGCTGGCAGCATTTTTTACCCAGCACTCAGCGCCAACATACCCTAAACCACATAGCTCATTTGGTGCAGCATTTTGATCTGGTCGCGCTGCAAGAAGCCGATGCGGGCAGCTTTCGCTCGCGTGGGCAAAACCAAGTGCAGCACTTGGCCGAACAAGCACGCTTTCCTTTTTGGTATCAGCAGGTTAACCGCAACCTTGGCATTGCTCGCCACAGCAACGGCGTACTAACGCGCCTGCCCGCCGTAGAAGTGGAGCAGTTTTCCTTGCCTGGCTTGCTGCCTGGGCGCGGGCTGATGCTACTGACTTTTGGCCAAGGTGAGGACGCACTCACCGTCGCCATCACGCACTTGGCTCTGAGTAAAAAAGCTCAGTTTGCTCAGCTGGATTTCTTACAAGAGCGCGTCTTTGAGCGTAAGAATCTCATCCTAATGGGCGACTTCAACCAAAATGCCGAAGTGCTACTGCAACACAGCCCGCTACAGCACCTAAACCTGCAACCGTTGCCAAGCCAAGCCACCTACCCCAGCTGGAAGCCCGCGCGCGCACTGGACCACATCCTGATCTCCGACAGCATCCGCTTATCGCGTATGGCGGTGCTGAACAGCTCCCCCTCTGATCATCTGCCCATAGCCGCAGAAATCATCCTGCCAAGCCAAGCACAATCGCAAAGCTCTCCTATAATCCTTCCTTAATTTCCCTCTCTACTTGCAAAGTATCGTTATGGCACAGGACAGCAGCAACGACAGCCGCTATTGGCGCGACAAATACCTCGACCTCGTCAACGAACACGATGGCCTCAAGCTCAAAAGCAGCAAGCAGCACGACTTGCTGCGCCGAGCGCTCGTGGTCACCAGCTTATTGGGCACGGGGCAAAACAGCCAAATCGACCAAGGGCTTAGCAGCTTGCGCCAAGCCGTTAAAACGCAAAGCCCCAACCTGATTAACAGCCTGAACGATCTTGAAAAAGCCGTAGACGGCTTTGAAGCGAAAAAAACCAACCAAGTCAACATGCTGCTTGGGCTTATTGGCGAGATCAGCACCAAACTTGGCCGCTGCCCACTGCCTGCACCTTTGCTCAAGCGCGTCAAACAGGTGCGCCAAGAGGCGGTACGGGCGCTGGAAAGCCAGCAAGGCTACGGCGAACAGCTGCAACACTGGCTGCAAATTTTAGGCGAACTGGCCACCCTAGACGGCTACGACGAACCCACTTCCAAATGGTGGCAGCGCTGGTTTAAAAGCCAGAAAGAACAAAGCGCAGCCGTAGCCGAAACCCTGAGCCAGAGTGCGCAAACGGCGCTGGCAGGCGTACAAAGTGCCGCCGATGCCCCAGCCGTACTCTCCGCCAAAATCGTCAACAGCGCCAACACCGACAGCTCTGAAAACGACGAGCCCAGCTTTTCGGTGATTGCCGCCGAGGTCGCCCAAAGCCTGCAAGACCTACTGACCCAGCTCGTTATTCCCGAGCGTTTGGACTACCAACTGCAAAGCCTAAAGCAGCGCCTAAATACGCCAATGCAGTGGTTTGAGCTGGTTCCCATGCTCGAAGATACCACGCAGTTTTTGCTGCAATGCTTGGAAAGCAGCCAAGTTAAAATCGAGCAATTCTTACAAAGCCTCGACCAGCGCTTGCAGGCCATCCGCACTCTCGTCAGTGAAGCCATGATTGACGGCGAAGAGCGCGCACGCGCGCGCGAAAGCCTCGATCAAATGGTGCGCGAGCAGCTTTCCGATATTCGCTCTTTAATCACAGGAAAAAGCGATCTGGAGGATTTAGGGCTAAGTGTGCGTGAGCATTTAGTGCTCATTATCGACGCCATGGAAAAATACAAAGAGGGCGAAGAGGAGCGCGAAAAACGCTTGAGCGCACAACTGGCGCAGCTGCAAGCACGCGTTGATGAAATGGAAAAAGAAATAGAGGAAAAACGCCAAGCCTTTGAAGAACAAAAACGCAAAGCCGCGCAAGACGTACTCACAGGCTTGCCCAATCGCCAAGGCTACCAAGATCGCCTTACCGATGAGCTGGCGCGCCATCATCGTTATGGCAGCCCGCTGGCCTTAGTGGTGTGCGATATCGACCACTTTAAACGCATCAACGACACCTACGGCCACCTAGCAGGCGACAAAGTGCTGCAACTGATTGCGCGCATGTTGCGCAAAAACATTCGCGATGTGGATTTTGTCGCGCGTTACGGCG
>JAYRHO010000177.1:0-2679 GCA_041907245.1 Saccharospirillaceae bacterium | reverse complement strand
GGCAACCCCGTCTTGCAAAACCCCTACGAAGCCAAGCGCTGGGATTATTACTACACCCTCGAAGTGCGCGACGAAGTGACCAAAAACTATCGCATTCAGGTGTTTTTTGATGACAAAGGCTTGCTTAGCCGCTACGAAGGCGAGCTGCCCGCCAAAGACATCGCCGAGAAGGATCAGCTCAAAACTCTGCCCAAAGAGCAGAAATCCGCCAACACCGTCCCTGAAGATTTCTAAAAGCTAGTCTTCGCTTTTCTTGGCAGCGCGGTTCAGCCGCGCCTGCTTAGGATCGATCAAAAGGGGGCGGTATATTTCCACCCGATCGCCCTCTTGCACGCTTTCTTGCTCGGGCTTGGTTGACGCCTTGCTAAAGATGCCAAGCTTGGCCTGAGCCAAATCCAGCTCAGGAAACTCGTTGTCTAGCCCCGACAGCAGCGCCGCCTGACGCAGCGTTGTGCCTTCGGCCACTCGTAGCACCACAATTTTTTGCTTATCCGCCGTGGCGTAAGCCACCTCAATGTTCAGCTCAGCCATAGATTTGCTTCCCTCTGGCCACAAAGGCATCCACCATCGCGCTGGCAACCTGCTTAAACACCGCGCCAAGCGCTGCGCCCGCTAAGCGATTGCTCACTTCAAACTCCAGCTCCAAAGATACTTTGCACGCCTCAGGCGAAAGCGCCTGAAAGCGCCACACGCCTTTGAATTTGGAAAACGGCCCATCGACCAAACGCATCTCCATACTTTCAGGGCGCACCAAAACATTGCGCGTGGTAATGGCTTGCTCAAAACCCGCCTTGGCCAAAGTCATCGAGGCCTCGATAAAATCCTCACCCTCGGCAATCACGCGCGTGGCTTTGCAGCCTTGCAAAAATTCAGGGTAGCGCGCCACGTCGTTGACCAAATCAAACATCTGCTGCGCGCTGTGCATCACTAAAGCGCTGCGATTAATCGTTGTCATAGCTTAATCCGCAACCAAACCAAGTAGTTTCAACAAACCCAACCCCTGCGCAAATATCAGTAAAATCGCCAGCGGTGATAAAAACCGCAGCACAAAAAGCCACAAGCCAACAGCCGCTTTGGAACGCATCGCCAGCGCTTTATCAAGCACTGGGCGAGCCACATGCCAGCCGACAAAAAGCGCAATCAACAAACCGCCCAAGGGCATCAGCAGGCTGGCAGTGAGGAAGTCGATATTATCAAACAGCGTGCGCCCAAAAACCTTGACCTCACTCCAGTGGTTGAACGACAAAATAGTCGCCAACCCCAAAAACCACGCCACGCCACAAACCAGCAAGGTGGCACGCACGCGCCCCAAGCCTTTTTCTACTAGCCAAGCCACCATAGGCTCGGCCATCGAAATGGCCGAAGTCCAAGCCGCTATCAGCACCAAGACAAAGAAAAACGCACCGACATACTGCCCGCCTGGCAAAGCCGCAAAGGCCAAAGGCACAGCTTGGAACAAAAGACCTGGGCCCGAACTTGGCTCCAGCCCATAAGAAAACACCACAGGAAAAATAATCAGCCCTGCGGTTAAGGCGCAAAGCGTATCCAGCACCACCACGACCAGCACCGTTTTACCAATATTGGCCTTGGCAGGCATATACGAGCCATAGGCCATAATCGCACCAATACCGATGCTTAGGGTAAAAAACGCATGACCTAAGGCCTCCAACACACTGGTGGCGCGCAGCTTAGAGAAATCTGGGTAAAACAAAAACTCAAAACCCTGCATAAAAGCAGGCGTCGTGAGCGCATAGCCCAACAGCACCAAAAGCATCATAAAAAGCAGAGGCATTAAAAACCGCAAACTGCGCTCCAGCCCCTTAATCACACCCAAACAGAGCACCAAGGCCGTCAGCGCCATAAAGGCCGTGTGCAAGCCCAGTTGCGTGACAGGTGCGGACATCAACCCAGCAAAAGTTTGCGCCGAGCTTTGCGCCGTCGCCCCTAAAAAAGCCCCCTGCCCCAGCTCGACCATGTAATAAAAAGTCCAGCCTGCAATCACGCTGTAAAAGGACAAAATCAAAAAGCCCGACACCGCACCTATCCAGCCCACCAGGCTAAACCACTTAGGCGCACTGTATTTGTGTGCCAAGGTTTGCATAGTGGCGATGGGGCTGGCACGCCCTTCGCGTCCCAGCATAATTTCGGCCATCATCACGGGAATACCGATCACGGCAATGCACAACAGATACAAGAGCACGAAAGCACCGCCGCCGTTTTCGCCCGTCATGTAAGGAAACTTCCAGATGTTGCCCAATCCCACCGCCGATCCCGTAGCCGCCAAAATAAAGGTCCAGCGACCTTTCCAAATGCTATGCAACCCGCGTCTTGTTTGGCTCATAACCATCTCGTGTAAAAAAAGTGCGCGCATTGTCCGAGATTTAGCCAACCGCCTCAACCTTAAAGGCAGAAATTACCCCCAAAAAATCCCACCAACGAGCGCGCCCGCCCTCTGCCCTTTCCGTTTAGGCTTGGTTATACTCGCGCCCCATGAATACCAAGAAAACACAAAGCACGGGCGGCACCATCGCCCAAAACAAAAAAGCCCGCCACGACTACTTCCTCGAAGAAAAACACGAAGCAGGCCTTGTCCTCACTGGCTGGGAAGTCAAATCCCTACGCCAAGGCAAAGTGCAGCTGGTCGATTCCTTTGTCGAATTTCACCGTGGCGAAGCCTGG
>JAYRHO010000176.1:0-4308 GCA_041907245.1 Saccharospirillaceae bacterium | reverse complement strand
TAGTGAGCCGCCTACAAAACGGTAAAAACGAAACCTTGGCCGCTTTAGGCCAAGGCAAACTCTTTGGTGAAGACGCGCTGATCAGCAACCTACCCCGCAATGCCACCGTGACCATGAGCAGCGACGGCACGCTGATGGTGTTAAACAAAGAAAACTTCAACCTGCTACTAAAAACCCCAGTCGTTAGCCATATCAGCGAAAGCGAGCTTGCGGTGCTGATTGCCGATGGCGATACGGGCACGGTGCTTTTGGACGTGCGCTTAAATGAAGAAGTCGCGGCCAACCCCATTCACCGCGCTCAAGCCATCCCTTTGGCGCAGCTGCGTAGTCGTATTGGCGAGCTGTCACACGAGTTTATCTATGTACTCATTGGCAATGCCCGCGCCGAAGCCGCCGCTTACATCCTCAGTGAAGCAGGCTTTAACGCCAAAGTGCTCAAAGCCAACGACGACGCATGATTGCCAACCACGACCTCATTCGCACGCATTTACAGCGCTTAAGCCTGTTACGCCTTGCCAGCCTAGGCGTCTGGCTGGCCTTTTTGCTGTATTTGCACTTTTTAGGCTTTAACAAACTGGCCTGGGTGTGGCTGCTATTGGCAGCCTATACGGGATTAACCGCACTGGGTGCGTGGCGCGCATGGCGCGGCTCGGTACGGCCTTATCAGCTGTTGTTGCAGCTTATTATCGAGTGCGAACTCTTTGCGCTGATGCTGTACCTAAGCGGCGGCGTGGCCAACCCGCTGATTTCCTACTATTTGGTGCTCTTGGTCATGGCCGCCTACAGCTTGCCCCTAAAGCAAGCACTGGCCATTACGCTTCTGACCGTGATCGACTACTCCGCGCTCACGCAATGGCATAAGCCGCTGTTGCTGCATTCTATGGCCGACCACAGCCAGTCCTTGTTTGATCTGCATATGCTGGGCATGTGGCTCACTTTTGTCGTCAGCGCGGTGATTTTAATCACCCTGATTCCTGCGCTGGTACGCAGCCGCGAAACGCAGCGCCAGGAAATTCACAGCCTGCGCGAGCAACAGCTTAAAAACGAGCAGCTGATCGGCATTGCGACACTGGCCGCAGGCACCGCGCACGAGATGGGCACGCCCTTGATGACCATGAACTTGCTCTTGGGTGATTTAAAAGCACAAGAGCCGCTTAGCAGCGAGGATCTAAACATCCTGCAAACTCAGGTTGGCACTTGCCGTGCGGCACTCAAACGCCTTGCCCAAGCAGGGCGAGAAGCTCGCTCCAGTGGCCAACAACTGGCCGCCGATTGGCTAAAAAACTTGCTGGAACGCTGGCGGCTAAGCCACCCCAAAGCCCAGTGGCACGATCATGGCCTCGGCGCTTACGCTCTGATTGCTGCCTCACCGCTTTTGGATCAGGCGCTGCTGAACCTGCTCGATAACGCCGCCGAAGCGGGCAGCGAGCCCGTGCATCTGTACAGCTCAGTGCAAGAAGGCTTTTGGCAGCTCGACATAGTACAAAGCGACGCCAAGGCCGCACAAAACCTGCACGAGCGCCATACCTTTTCCAGCAGCAAAGAACACGGCATGGGCCTTGGGTTGTATTTAAGTAACGCCAGCATCGAGCAATTTGGCGGCAACATTCATCTTTTGGCACAGGCCGACGGCTCCAGCCTGTGCCGCCTACGCTTACCCGTTTTATAAGGACAGCCATGCAAAAGCGCGTACTGGTTATCGACGACGATGTGCATTTCACGCAAGTACTGAACCGCAGCCTAGTGCGCCAGGGCTACGAAGCCCTCTTTGCGCACAACGGCGCGCAAGCCTTGGAGCAAGTGCAACGCTTTCAGCCTGATTGGATCAGCTTGGATTTGCGCCTAGAACAAGAGTCGGGACTGGCCTTGATTAAAAATCTCAAAGCCCTGTGCCCGCACTGCCGCATTGTGGTGCTCACTGGCTACGCCAGCATCCCTACGGCGGTGGAAGCGGTGAAGCTTGGCGCACACAACTACCTGCACAAACCCGCCACCTTGCAAGAACTGGTCGCGGCCTTTACCGATGGCGAGGAAGCGCCTGTACTCTCTAGCGCCTCAGACAGCGAAGTGATGTCAGTCGATCGTTTGGAGTGGGAGCACATTCAACGTGTGCTCAATGAAAACGACGGCAACATTTCGGCCACCGCCCGCGTGCTGAACATGCACCGCCGCACCCTACAGCGCAAGCTGCAAAAATACGCGCCGCACTGAAAACTAAAACGCCAAAGCGTACAGCAGCGCATCCTCGCCGCCTTGAGCGCTGGGGTAATAATTAGGCCGCACCCCCGCTTGGCAAAAGCCCATGGATTCATAAAGGGCAATGGCTTTATGGTTGCTTTCGCGCACATCCAGATACCAATTTTGCGCACCCTGCGCCGCTAAATGCTGCTGCAAGAAATTCATCAACTCCCGCCCATAGCCCTGGCCTTGCTGCTTGGGCGACACCGCGATAGTCAAAAGCTCGGCTTCATCGGCAATCAGCGTATTGACGGCAAAAGCCAGCACTTGGCTGTCCTGCTCCAGCACCCAGGTGCAATGCGGCTTTTCCACATAGCGTTTCAATACAGACGCAGGCCAAGGGTGCGAATGCGCACTGTGGTCGATGGCAGAAATAGCGGCAAAATCGGCGGCGCTAGCAGGGCGAATGGAAGTCATTGCGGGCAATAGGGCAAAAGTGCCAGCCACAGTGCTTTTTTATAAGCCGCACTGCTTAGGCAAGCAGGTAAATAGGGGGAGATAAAAATACAAGGCACATCACTTGCGGCCAGCCACTCTTGACTGGTTTCATCAAAACAGAGCGCCGCTTGCGCGCCTTGATTCTGAAAAAAATCCCACTGCGCGCGCAGCGCTTGCAGCGCCACAGCGCGGCTTTGGTTTTCTTTGCGTGAACGAATAAATGGCCAGCCAAAACGCAAAGGCGCATCCAAAAAATCCGTTTTTGCCAGCAACGCACGCTGCACCGTACTGGCAAACTCATGCAGCATGGGCACATCTTGCGCGCGGCTCACTACCCAAATAACAGGAAAGGCATTGCGCACAAAAAAGAGCTCAAACTCAGGCGGGGTTAAATCGACAGGAGCGATAAGCTCTGGAATAGCAGCAGGCGCAGGGGTTTTGGCTGCTTCTTTCCTAGAGTCTTTCGCAGTGTCTGTCGCCGCTTCCTTCACCGTCTCTTTCACGAGCGCGGGCGCAATGTCGGCCAGCAGCTCGGTTAAGTTACGCGCAGGCGCAGGAGCAGCGTCAGGCTCGGCACCTTGTGCCAAATAGCGCGACGGCGGTGCATAAGGCAGCGGCTTGCGTGCCAACCACTGCACCACCCCCATCGCTTGCAAATAATCCAGCCGTTGTTGCTCCAGCACACTTGCCTCCTACTTCGCAGGGCCAATGGCGTAATGCGCCACGCGATTACCCACCAACATAGCCGCAACAAAGAGCAGCACATCGGTATTGCCGCTAAAAATATCCACCAGCGCAGGGCCGGGGCACAGCCCCACCAAGCCCCAGCCGATGCCGAATAACAGCGCGCCGCCGACTAAACGCAAGTCGATTTGTTTTAAGCTGGGTTCGTGAAAAGCATGGGCAAACAGCGGTTTTACCATACGACCACTGAGTTTAAAGGCGATGGCAAAGACCACCACGGCGCTGCCCATGACGGCGATAAGCTCAGGCCCCCAAGCGCCAAAAACATCCAAAAACGCCCGCACTTTGGCAGGGTCATTCATGCCAGACAGCAGCAAACCCAATCCAAAAATAAAGCCGCAAACCAATGCAGCCAGCAGTTTGCTTAGGCTCATGGTTTTCATAATGCACCTCCGATGAGATTCATCAGGGCAACGGTCGCCATGCCTGCGGAGATAAAAGTGCAGGTGGCAATAATAGAGCGCAGCGAAAAGCGCCCCATACCGCACACACCGTGGCCGCTGGTGCAGCCATTTCCTATGTAAGTACCAAACCCCACCAACAAGCCCGCGCTGATAAGCAAGGTTTTGTTGCTGGTAATGCTGATTGGAGAACTGCCTCCCAAGGCGTAAAAAGCGGGGTACGCCAACATTAGGCCGAAAATAAAGGCATAAACCCAGCGACGCTGAACCTCAGGCCAGGCAAACAAGCCCGAAATCACCGCCGTCATACCGCTGATGCGGCCAATGCCCAACCACAAACCCGCCGCTGCCAAGCCGATCAGTGCGCCGCCCAATAGCTCATTAACCATAAAAACCCCTTAATAAAGGTCGCGTATTTTACGCGCTAAAGCGCATAATACCTACCATTTCCGTACCCCATTAGGAGCATTCATGACGACCACATTGC
>JAYRHO010000175.1:0-2122 GCA_041907245.1 Saccharospirillaceae bacterium | reverse complement strand
TTCTTTGATGGTTTTGTTGTTTTCGGTTTTTTCAGGCTCAGTGTAGGTTAGGCTTAGTGCGCCTGCGCTCTGCGTACCCACTACTTTAAAATCAAAAGCATAATAGTAAGGATCGGCACAGGTTTTACCGTCCGCGCCGAGCTGCTGACAAAACAAGGTATCTGCCTCGTTAACGGGCAACTGCGTTATGGTTAAAGCACCCAGCTCATAATGATCGCCTTTATAACCTACACCGCAGGGCGAAGCACCATTTAAGCAGCGGCTGTAATCTAAAACCGCATCACGCAGATCGACCATAGCCGCATCTAAGCCGACACGGTTACTTTCGTACAATTGTTGTAGGTCTTTAAAATAAGATTTTGAACGCGCCAAATAATTGCAATCAAAAAAATGAGCGATTTGCCCGTCGCCATTTAAATCTTGATCGGTATTACGGCACTGAATATTAACGATTCGTTCGTTCAAATCATCGACAAAAATTTTGGCGTTTTTAAAGGTATCAAGCCAATCTTTAATTTCATTGATGTTCACCTCAACCGCTGTCAATGTGCCAGCAGGCTGTGCGCAATGGCTGGCCTTAACCGCTTGCAAAGACTGCAAGGCTTTTTGCGCGGATTGCTCTACGCCCTTTTTAATTTTATCGGGCTGAGATTTAAGCTTAGTGATGTTCGTGCTTAAGGTGTTTTCTGCGGCATCATAAAGCGAGCACAAAGAAAATCCTGCATTGTTGTTACGATATAACTGCCCTCTGTTGTCGCGTTGTTGCTTGATGACTTCGCTTAAAAATGCGGCTTGTTGATTACTGCCAGAGTCAAAAGCCAATTTTTGCCCGCCTGCCAATAACGCCCCGTAAATCAAACCTTGCTCACGCAGGTTGGCATCCATATCGGCAAAGTTATTCATTTTGGATGGCGCGATAGGGCGTAAAGAAATAATGTCGCTTAAGCCAAATTGTTTATTTAGCCAAATGTTGCCGCGCTCAATGGTGTAGCGTGTAAAAATACCGTCTTTGGCTTTGCTGGGGTTGTTGCCCTCATTGCCGTTTTCGTCGATGTAACTGGTGTAAGCCATATCGGCGGCCAAGCGCGTGATCCAGTTGACGTTCACACGCATATTATCTTGCAAATTACCGACCGCAGCGGTGAGTTTAAAATCAGCGGCAACGGTAAAATAATCGCCCCAAGCCTTGCTGCCACAGCCTGAAATCAGCTCACAGCTTTCTGTGGTGACAATGTTATTTCCTTCATAACTATTGGGGCCTGCAATAAAGAGTGTGGCCTTGCCGATATCGGTTTTTTCGATACTGGTTTTGTAATAGCCATCGGCGGAGCTGTAGCCTTTGCTGCCACCATAGCTGGTGCCGTCGTCGCTCCAAGAAGGCTGGCCCTGTACATCGACGGGTACGGAATACACCACCGCATTGCGAATATCCGCACCGATATAGCCGCCCGAGGTTTGCAGCTTATTTTTATTGCTGGAGAGTGAGTTTTTATGGCTGGAGCAGCCGAAAATCAGCGTAGTCGCAATAAAGACAGAAAGCAGGCGTAATACAGTCATCTTGTTCTTCTTATGCAATGAGTTGTGGGCATTGTAAGCATCCCGCCCAAGGCAATACAGCCTAGAGTAGGACTTTTACAGAAGGTTTAGATACAAAAAAGCCCAGTGGTTCACTGGGCTTTTAGGCAAGCTAAAGGAGGCTTATTTGCCCGCTTTTACTTGCAAGCGGTAGGCGTGCAGCAAGGGTTCGGTATAGCCACTGGGTTGTTCCTTACCTTTGAAGATGAGGTCGCAAGCCGCGCGGAAGGCAATACCGTCGTAGCTTGGCGCCATGTTTTTGTAGGCCAAATCGCCCGCGTTTTGTTTATCCACCACAACCGCCATGCGTTTTAAGCTTTCAATCACTTGTTCACGAGTACAAACGCCGTTTTCAATCCAGTTAGCGAGGTATTGAGAGGAAATACGCAAAGTGGCGCGGTCTTCCATCAAACCGACGTTGTGGATATCAGGCACTTTGGAGCAGCCCACACCTTGGTCAACCCAGCGTACGACATAGCCCAAGATACCTTGGCAGTTATTGTCGATTTCTTGCTGAATTTGCGCAGGTGTCAAGGCGGCGCGCTGT
>JAYRHO010000174.1:0-1764 GCA_041907245.1 Saccharospirillaceae bacterium | reverse complement strand
TTGGTCTGGTTTTGTGTACGGCTTTGGTGGTGAGTGCATGCAGCAGCGGCAGCTCCAAATCCAAGCCCACCACCGCGCCAATTTATGTGTCGGTCGGGCAGCAGGATGCAAACACCGCCTTAGTGCGCAGCTCTACTGTGCTCAGTAACGGCCAGTTGGACGAAGAAAAAGACGGTCGTATTAAATTCAGCCATGCGCTCACCGACAGCACAGGCCGCGTACAACTGAGCGTGCCTTTGCACAAGATGCAGTATTTTCATGTGGTGCAGCGTGATGCCGATTTAAGCCTTGGGCGCGTGGCCAGCACAGTGCGCTGTCAATGGGCCGCAGGCTGCACAGTTGCAGGGGATACTCAGGCTTTGGGCAGTGCCCTGACCATGCCCATTTCGTGGCGCTCGGTGGCTTTTGATTTAAACAAAAATGAAGTGATTCAAATTACCGCCTTTACCGATTTAGCAGCAGCCTTAGCTCAGGCGTATTTTTACAGCGAAGATGCCAAAGAATGGCAAGCCACGGGTTATTACTCGCAATACTCGGTCGAGCAAAGTATTTCGCAAATTTCTAAACTCTTTGGCCTCTTAAATGTGCAAGCCTCTGCACCTGCGGATTTATCACGCATCAATTCGTTAAGCACCAAAGAAGCCGTTAAAGCCAAAGACGCCATTCGTTATGGCGCACTCTTGGCCGCGTGGCAGCATTTGGCTTTGGCCGATGCGCAATTTGCCGATAAAGCGGTGGCAGAATTACAGCAAAACCAAGGTCAGATTTATCAAAAAAGCAGCACAGCAACGCTGACCTTAGAAAACCTTTATGGCTTAGCCAAAGATAATTTAGCTGCGCTTCCCATTAAAAATGCAGGCGTAAAAGCACTGGTGGATGAAGTAGCGCAGAGCTTGGCTTCAGAAATAGCTAATTTTGAGATGGATAAGCTCACACAGGTTACCCCTGAGCCGCTGGTCAATTTAATTGGCCAAAGCGACTACGACAATTTTAAATTAGGCATTGAGCGCACCAAGAACTTTGTTAAAGAACTGCGCGAAGATTATTTAAACCAAGATTTCTTTGCAGAAGGCTATCAGGATAAACTCAAGGCTTATCGTGATTTTCTGCAAATGGTGGACAATAAAAACAAAGCCGATTTTTCTAAAATCGTGGCGATGCAAAATGATTTGCAAACGCTTTATGTGAATTTTATTGGCTCAGGCCAGTGTGATATTACGGCTTATTCTTGGTTAAAATCCTGCATTCCTTCTGGTACCGCCTTAACACTGGCAACCGCCCAAGATGGCAGTATTAAAATCAGCCAAGCTCAAGCCGCCAGCAGCGCACAGGCTGTCGATATTTTAATCGAGGGCGAGTTTGTCAGCGGTGATTTAAAGCTGACGCTCAACCACAGCTACAAGCCCAATACCTCACCACAAGAAATCAATCTGCCTTCCGGTTTGCGTCTTTTTTATAATCAAGCCACAGCAAGCGTTTTAGCGGACGAACCTTTGGCTTTTGAAATTCGCTGGATGGATTTTTTATTAGAAGATGCGACGGCTCAGGCGTCATTGGCGGGCAGTTTGAACCTGTTTTACCGTGGTGTTGCCCCCGAAGGCAAAGCGCGTCATTTCAATATCGAACGTTTTACTGTTAGCAGTTTGATGACTGAAAAAGAAAACGGCGAAGTTAAAAATCGCAATTCCTTTATTGTCGATGCCAAAAGCAAAAACAGCAAAAGCTATTACGGCAGCGAAAAATACGGGCGTTTTAATGGCTTCT
>JAYRHO010000173.1:0-5425 GCA_041907245.1 Saccharospirillaceae bacterium | reverse complement strand
CCAAGATTAAGCACAATACGATCATACCCAAAATCAGTAGGTCGGAGTTCAGCTGGCTTACCATGGCGAAATACACCGTGCCTGCAATCAGTGCCAAGAAAGACAATTTCACAATGGCTTTGTACAGGCCTACTTGTGTGGCATCACCAATTTTGCCTTTTAATTTGCCGACAGCGACGAACGAGCCAGTCAGGGTCACAGCACCGATGAGGATGGACAGAATCAAAGCGATAGACCAGTCGTAGGTCACCAGTTTGGCGAAGTTCTCAGGGTGCAGAGCAACGTCTTTTTGCACTTCTAAGTAGTTGGCCGCCGCCACCAGCAAGGACGCACCGCCGCCGATACCGTTCAGTGCCGCAACCATTTCGGGCATTTCGGTCATGGCGACTTTCTTGGCCATGATGGCACCGATGGCGCTACCGATCAGCAAGCCCAGGATAATGAACTCGTAACGCACCACGTTGAAATCCAGCAGCGCAATAACGGTTGCCAGCAGCATACCGATGGCAGAGAGTTTGTTGCCGCGTACCGCAGTCTTAGGGGTGGTCATGCCCTTGATACCGTAGATAAAGAGTACGGCAGAGATTAAATAACCCAGGTTAATAAGAGTGAGCATTGCGATACCTTATTTCTTTTTAAACATGCTTAACATGCGGTCGGTCACCATAAAGCCCGCCACAATGTTGATGGTTGCCAAAGCGATGGCGGTCACACCCAAAACGGTGGACAAGGTCGTAGAGTGATCACCGCCGCCTGAGCTGATGATCGCACCCACAACGACGATGCCAGAAATGGCGTTGGTACCGCTCATAAGAGGCGTGTGCAGAGTTGGAGGTACTTTGTTAATGATTTCCACACCGACGAAAATCGCCAGTACGAAAATGGTCAAGCTCAACATGAACATTTCCATGCGTCTTACTCCTGAGTCAGAGCGGCTTTGAGGCCTGCGTGTTTGATTTCGCCATCTTCGGTCACCAAGGTGGCGGCGACGATGTCGTCTTGCATATTGATATTCAGCTGGCCGTCTTTGGCCATATTGAGGAAGAAGGTGGTGATGTTCTTCGTCAACAGTTGTGAAGCGTGCACAGGCACACGGCTGGGGTGGTCGATGTAGCCGATCAGGGTTACGCCTTCCACATAGGCTTTTTTATTGGCCACAGTGCCTTCGACGTTGCCACCGCGCTCTGCGGCCAAGTCCACCACCACCGAGCCTTTTTTCATGCACTTGAGCATGTCGTTGGTGATCAAACGTGGTGATTTCTTACCTGGAATGGCGGCGGTGGTGATAACGAGGTCAGCCTGAGCGACTTTTGCCGTCATCTGTTCACGCTGCATGCGGTAGAACTCTTCGGATTTCTGCGTGGCGTAACCGCCTGCTTTGCCGCCTTCTTCTTGAGGCAAGTCAAACTCAACGAATTTCGCTCCCAAGGATTCCACTTGTTCGCGCACTTCGACGCGCGTGTCGTAGGCTTCAACCACAGCGCCCATACGACGTGCGGTAGAAATGGCCATCAAGCCCGCTACGCCCGCGCCAATAATAAAGACGCGTGCAGGGTGAATCGTACCTGCGGCGGTCATCAGCATGGGGAAATACTGAGGCAGTTCCATCGCGCCGCTTAATACCGCGCGATAGCCACTCAATGCACCCATGGAGCTTAAAACGTCCATGCTTTGGGCACGGGTGGTGCGAGGAATAAATTCCAAAGCGAAAGAACGAATTTTCTTCGCCGCCAAGGCTTTAACCGTGTCGAGGTTGAACCAAGCATCCAGCAAGCACACCAGCGTGGTGCCTTCTTTCATGAAGCCAATTTCCTCGGCGTGAGGCAAACGGACTTTGAGGATGATGTCGGCCTGTTGGTATAAGGACTCAGCCGTGGGCGCAAGGCTTGCACCTGCATTACGGTATTCGTCGTCGCCAATGTGTGCGCTGTCGCCAGCACCGGCTTGGATAACGACTTCAAAGCCTGCTTTTTGTAAGGCGGCAATCCCAGCGGGGATAAGAGCCACACGGTTTTCCCCAAGATGAATTTCCTTAGGCACGCCAATCAACATAGTTAAACTCCAGTTGGTTATTTAGGTTCACTGACAAGGCCGAGCTTGCGCAGTGTGAGTGGGCGAATGCGGTTTAATAAAGCGGCGTCATCAATTAAGGATTCGCCGTAAGAAGGTACTAAGGCTTTTAGGCGTGCTTGCCAGCCATCTCCCAAGCGCGCCCCAAGGCAACGCTCCAGCAATTCGATCATGGCTTGCACAGCAACCGAAGCGCCCGGAGAGGCTCCCAAAAGTGCCGCTAAAGTGCAATCTTGAGCCGCAACCAATTCGGTTCCAAACTCCAGCTTGCCACGGCCTTTGGCATCCTTTTTAATAATTTGCACGCGTTGACCAGCCTCGGCCAGCGTCCAATCTTGGTTTTTTGCCTCAGGGAAATACTGACGCAAAGACGCCATGCGCGCTTCGTGCGATTGCAACACCTCGCCAATGAGGTAACGGGTGAGGTCCATATTGTTTAGACCCACATCCATCATCGGCAGCAGGTTATTGGGGCGTACGGATTTGATTAAATCCAGCGCCGAACCCGCTTTTAAAAACTTGGTGGTAAAACCCGCATAGGGGCCAAACAGCAGCGCAGGCTTGCCATTGATAATGCGCGTATCCAAATGCGGCACCGACATAGGTGGCGCGCCGATGGCGGCTTTGCCGTAAACCTTGGCGTAATGACGTTTAACTATGGCTTCATCTGAGCACACCAGCCATTGCCCAGAAACGGGGAAACCACCGTAGCCTTGGCTTTCAGGGATGCCCGATTTTTGCAGCAAGGGCAGCGCGCCACCGCCTGCGCCTAAAAAGACAAAGCCCGCTTCAAAGCGTTGGCTTTGGCCGTTTTGTAAGTTCTTGGTTTCGACCAGCCAAGTGCCTTGGCCAGCTTGCTTGAGATTTTGCACTTCATTATTTAGGTGCAGCTCAAGCTGGGCTTTTTGTTGTAACGAGGCAACGAGATTGCGCGTCAGCGCGCCAAAATCCACATCGCTGCCATACAGCACGCGCGTGGCCGCCACAGGCTCAGAGGCGCTGCGTCCTGCCATGACCAAAGGCATCCACTGCGCCAGCGTGGCGTGGTCTTCGCTGTATTCCATACCCGCAAAGAGAGGGTGAGCACTGAGCTTGGCATGGCGTTCGCGCAAGAAAGCCACGTTGTCCTTGCCCCAGACGAAGCTGATATGCGGAGTAGGATGAATAAAGTTTTCGGGTGCGGGCAAGTCGCCTGAATCGATCAGCGCGCTCCACAGCTGCAAGGACACTTCAAAATTGGCATTGATGGTCAAGGCGCGGGCGATTTCGACTTCGCCTTTGGCGTTCTGCGGGGTGTAATTCAGCTCACAGTTGCCTGCATGGCCTGTACCTGCGTTGTTCCAGCCATCGGTGCTTTCGTGTGCAACCTGGCCTAGGCGCTCAACCAGCGCGAGGCGCAACTTGGGGTTGAGCTTGTGAATCAACGTGCCCAATGTGGCACTCATGACTCCACCGCCAACGAGCAGAACATCGACTTTATTCGTTACCATTCGATTGTGCCTGTAGGTAAAAAAATCATTTAGGGCGTCGGGTGTCGCCTGTTGGCAGAGGCTTGTGGCCGAATTAAACTACCAACAAAATTTCAAACGCGCGTTTTATACACACATTGCCTTGCACTATCAATGTGCAAGGACGTTAAAATTTGCGACTTTTTTAGTAATAACGCACTCTTTTGGGGCTTTAAAAGGACGCCATCCCGCGAAAACACTGGGATGGAATGGGTATAAAAGCCTGCTTGTCTATGCAACTTAAGTGTTAAGAAAATTGTAACAAAGGGATAGATGCGCCGAGTAGGGCAAAATGGTCGCATCGACACAAAGGCATGAGAGGAGTGGCATGTTAAAACAACTATTGCAGGAATTGGCCGACGGGCAGTTTCACTCAGGTGATGACTTAGGCGAAAAGCTCGGCATCAGCCGCGCAGCGGTATGGAAGCAGCTAAAAAAGCTGGAAGCCTTGGACGTGCCTTATTCTTCGGTGAAAGGTCGGGGCTATCGCCTGCACGATGACATCGAGCTGCTGGATGCCGCGCTTATCCGCAATGCCATGAGCCAAAAGCTCGATAAACTCGACATCTTGCTGGATGTGCCCTCCACCAACACCTATGTGTTTGAACGAGCCGCCAACTACATGGGGCAGCGTTATGCTCTACTCGCTGAAAAGCAAAGTGCAGGCAAAGGCCGCCGTGGCCGTACTTGGGTTAGCCCCTTTGGTAAAAACCTGTATTTGTCCTTGCTGGTGACTTTTCACGGCGGCATTGCCTCGCTGGAGGGTTTAAGCCTTTCGGTGGCCATTGCCATTGAGCGCGCTCTGGTCAAACTTGGTATCGAGGGCATCGGTCTGAAATGGCCGAACGATCTTTACGCTCAGGGCAAAAAGCTGGCGGGCATTTTGCTGGAAGTGACTGGCGAATACTCCAGTCACTGCCAAGTGGTGATAGGCGTGGGCTTGAACTTAGCCCTAAGCGAGCGCGACAGCGCCCAGATCGACCAGCCTTGGGCGCAGCTGCGCAGCCTAAAGCCAGGGCTGTCGCGCAATCTGGTGGCGGCCACTGTGCTCGATGAACTACTAAAAGTCGTGGATGAATTTGACCGCGATGGTTTTGCCCCCTTCCAAAGCTATTGGGCGCAGCGCGATATTTTTATGGACAAAGAAGTTCGCCTGATCGGCGGCAACCAAGACAAAATCGGTACAGTCAAAGGCGTCAATCGCAAGGGCGAGCTTTTGCTTAAAACCCAACTCGGCATGGAAAGCTTCAACGCAGGAGAGATCAGTGTCCGTGCTCTTGATTGATATTGGCAACTCGCGCCTAAAGTGGCAGCTGCGTGGCAACACCCGCGCCCAAGGCTGGGATGCCCTGCCCGACGATAGCCAGCTTGGCGAGCTTTCTTTGGTGCTGGCGGCAAGCGTTGGTGAAGCCTCGATTAAGGCCGAGCTGCAACAGCGCTTTGGCAGCAAGCTGGTTTGGCTTGGCGCACCTAGGCTGGATCTGCCTATTTTTACCCACTGCTACAAAAACCCCGAGCGCCTGGGCGTGGATCGTTGGCTAGCCATCCTCGGCACGCGCCGCCACTGCGCTGAAGCGGTGCTGGTCGTTGATGCGGGAACCGCGCTCACCGCCGACCTACTCAGCATCAACAACCACCACCAAGGCGGTTTTATTCTGCCTGGGCTAAGCATGGCGCAGCAGGCGTTATTTCAAAACACCGCCAAAGTCCGCCCCTTTGACGACGAAAGCGCACAATACAGTGTTGCTCCGGGGCAAGATACTTTAAGCTGCGTGCGCCAAGGCCTGCTGCGTCAGGCACTGAGCTTGGTACAAGGGCTGCAACAGGATTACCCACAGCATCGGCTG
>JAYRHO010000172.1:0-3887 GCA_041907245.1 Saccharospirillaceae bacterium | reverse complement strand
CCCAGCGCTTACGCTCTTTGAGTTTTTGACGGTTTTGTTGCTGTAACTCGACTTCGGACAAAGCGGCGCTGGTCATTTTAAGCTTCTATAAAAAGGTTATTCTCGGGTGTAGATAACTTCCGCACCGTCTTCATCATCGTAATCGTCAAAGTCATCGCCGTCTTTGGCCAGCTCACGCTGCATACGGCGCTGCTCTTGCAGCATTTCGATATGCGCGCGCGATTCGCCATCGACCAAGTCTTGTTCGTCCTGAATCTTTTGCGCAAATTCAGGGTCTTCTTTGGCTTTGGCACGACGCGCTTCGATGTGGGTCATGATGTCGCCACAGACCGCAAACGTGCCCTCACGATTTAAGGCCGAGATTGTATACACTGGCCCTTGCCAATCAAGAGCATCCAGCACTTCCTGAGTGCGTACGGCGCGCTCTTCTTCGGGGATAAGGTCGTACTTATTCAGTACCAACCAGCGCTCACGCTGCGCCAAGGCAGGAGAGAACTTTTCCAATTCTTTAACGATAGCCACAGCGCTTTGGGCAGCGGTGGCTTCGTTCTCAAAGGGCACCATGTCCACTATGTGCAACAGCAAGTGTGTGCGCACTAAGTGTTTCAAAAAGCGAATACCTAGGCCCGCGCCTTCGGAAGCGCCTGCGATAAGCCCCGGAATATCCGCGATAACAAAGCTGCGGTGCTCTTCGATTTTGACCACACCCAAATTGGGAACCAAGGTGGTAAAGGGGTAGTCGGCCACTTTGGGACGAGCCGCCGACACCGCACGAATAAAGGTGGATTTGCCCGCATTGGGCATACCGAGCAAGCCCACATCGGCCAGCACTTTCAATTCAAACTTTAAATTGCGCGACTCACCCGGCTGGCCAGGCTTGGTTTGTGTGGGCGCTTGGTTGGAGCTGGATTTGTAACGGGTATTGCCCAAGCCGTGAAAGCCTCCGCGCGCCACCAGCAGACGATCGCCATCCTTGGTGAGGTCGCCCAGCTTTTCACCTGTGTCTTCATCGAGGCAGGTCGTGCCCACAGGCACTTTTAATATAACGTCCTCGCCCTTGGCGCCTGTGCAGTTTGCACCCATGCCATTTTGGCCGTTTTTTGCTTGGTAGTGGCGGGTAAAACGGTAGTCGATCAGGGTGTTGAGGTTTTCATCGGCCTGCAAATACACCGAGCCACCATCGCCGCCGTCGCCGCCGTCTGGGCCGCCCTTGGGGATGAATTTTTCGCGACGAAAGCTCATACAGCCATTGCCGCCCTTACCTGCTTGCACGCTAATTTTTGCTTCATCGACGAATTTCATGGTGTTTCCTGATATGACTATTGGGCGCTGGGCGCTTAGTGTTGGGCGTTTGAGCTGGGCGCAAAAACGCCAAACAGCGCTCAACGCCCTGTAAAACAAAAACGCCCCAGCTCAAAGTTGTCTTTGTAGCTAGGGCGTTACTAAGCAGCTTGCTGTATTAGGCAGCGACGATGCTTACGGTACGGCGGTTTTCTGGGCCTTTCACATCAAATTTCACTACGCCATCAGCGGTAGCGAACAGAGTGTGGTCACGACCCATGCCCACGTTCACACCAGCGTGGAACTGAGTACCACGTTGACGCACGATGATGTTGCCAGCTTTTACAACTTGGCCACCAAAGGTTTTAACGCCCAAGCGTTTACTGTGGGAATCGCGACCGTTACGGGTACTACCAGAGGCTTTCTTGTGTGCCATGATATGTCTCCTGTGATGAGGCTACTGTGGCACTGCGACCACGGCGCTTTCGCATAAAGCGCACGAACCTCAAGGGTTAAATTAGGTTAATTAGCCAGCGATGCTGGTGATTTTCAGCTCAGTGAACCATTGACGATGGCCCATTTGCTTCATGTGGTGCTTACGACGTTTAAACTTGATGATCTTCACTTTCTTGTGACGACCATGAGCTACGACTTCAGCAGTCACTTTAGCGCCTGCTACAACAGGTGCGCCGATTTTCACGTCATCGCCATTGGCAATCAGCAACACTCGGTCGAGGTTAATGCTTTCACCAGTTGCGACTTCAATTTTTTCTACTTTGAAGGTTTGGCCTTCTTCAACGCGGTATTGTTTACCGCCTGTTACCACTACAGCGTACATAAGTACTCTCCGCTTAAATCGTTAGGATTTCCCTGCTTCTTTAAAGCCTGTTTCTACTGGCAACGCTTCGGTTTCCATATTACAGGGAGCAATTCGGGCGCGAGACTATAGCCCAAAGCCAATTCAATGGCAAGCCAAGGATGGGCCTTAGTCTAGGTGGATATTTCGGGCTAGAGGTTTGTCATTGACGAAGCCCGAGGCTAGAATCCTGCCCTTATTTTCTATCGCAAAGGCCAGCCATGCAGATTAAAGACGTGCTCAGTCTTGTTGAGTCGGAATTTACCCAGCTAAACCAGCTTATTCATGTGCAGCTGGCTTCACGCGTGCCTTTGGTCGAAAAAATTGCCGAGTACATTATTAGTAGTGGCGGCAAACGCATTCGCCCGCTTTTGGTGCTGCTGACCGCTCGCGCCCTCAATGAATGCGATGCACGGGCAGTGAAGCTAGCCACCGTCATTGAGTTTTTGCATACCGCTACTTTGCTGCACGACGATGTGGTCGATACCTCCGACCTGCGTCGCGGCAAAGCCACGGCCAACGCCAAGTTTGGCAACGCCCCCAGCGTTTTGGTTGGCGATTTTCTTTACAGCCGCTCCTTTGAAATGCTGGTCGAACTGGCCTGCATGCCCGTGATGACCATTTTGGCCAAGGCAACCAGCGTTATTGCCGAAGGCGAAGTGCTGCAACTGACCAACGTCAAAAACCCCGACACCACCGAAGCGCAATACTTTGAAGTGATTCACGGCAAAACCGCCATGCTCTTTGAAGCCTCAACCTGGGGTATGGCCTGCCTGCTCAATCGCAGCGCCGCCGAGTGCGAAGCACTGCGCATCTACGGTCGTGAGCTGGGCTTGGCCTTCCAACTCATCGACGACGTGCTCGACTACGAAGGCGATGCAGGCACTATGGGTAAAAATGTCGGCGATGACTTAGCCGAAGGCAAACCCACTTTGCCGCTGATTCACGCGATGGCCACAGGTTCAGAGGAAGAGCGCAAGCTTATCCGCACTGTCATTCGCCAGGGCGGTCTGAATGATTTAGAAAAAGTGCTGTCCATAGTGCACAAGCTTGGCTCCATCGAATACACCCGCCAAAAAGCGGTCGACTGCGCCGAGCGCGCCCGCGCGCAACTGGCCATACTGCCACCTTCCTCCGCACGCGATGCTTTAGAAGCCTTAGCATTGATTGCAGTACAACGTAACGCCTAAGAGGTTTATCGTGAAAAAACTCGGTTTATTACTCGGCGCTCTGCTGCTGAGCTTCAGTGTGCAAGCTGGCCTACTCGACCGCTTTTCGAGCAACGAACCGCAGTTTTTACCTGTAGACCAAGCCTTTCCTGTGCAAACAGGTCTAGATGGCAGCAGTCTGATTGCCAGCTGGCAAACTCACGCCGAATACTATTTGTATAAGCACCGCATTTTTCTTACTCAGGGCGAAGAACGTCGCGATCCTGTGTATCTGTCTTTGCCTGGCATCGAAAAAGAGGACGAAGCCTTTGGTTTAGTGACGGCTTTTTACGGCAATTTAGAAGCGCGTTTTGATCTAAGCGGCCTGACCGCAGGCGAAGCTACCTTGCATTACCAAGGCTGCGCCGATGCGGGGCTGTGCTACCCACCGCAAACACGCACTGTTTTACTCAGTGCCACTAACGTGCAAGGTTCAAGCGCGAGCACAGACAACACAAATACCGCCGCACCCGCCACCGACAACTGGTTCAGCGGCCGCTCCACCTTGGCCGTACTGGGCCTGTTTTTTGTGCTGGGGCTGG
>JAYRHO010000171.1:0-1865 GCA_041907245.1 Saccharospirillaceae bacterium | reverse complement strand
GTGCAAATAATACACTTGGCCACCGCGTAAAATCTCACGCAAAATGGCTTCTTTAATGGTGGCATCGTCCTGTTGGCGCACAAAGGTTTTTACACTTAAGCGTTTGGCAGGCGGTGTGGCAATAATGGATAAGTCGCGAATATTGGCCATGGCCATATTTAAGGTGCGCGGAATGGGCGTGGCGGTGAGAGTGAGTATGTCTACCTCAGCACGCAAAGATTTAATGCGCTCTTTTTGCTGCACGCCAAAACGGTGCTCTTCGTCGATAATTAAAAGCCCCAAATGCTCAAATTTTACGTCTTTTTGTAAAAGCTTATGCGTACCTACAACAATATCGGTTTTGCCTGCCAGCATACTCTCTAACGCTTGCTGAGTTTCTTTTTCCGATTTAAAGCGCGAGAGCACATCTACTTTGACAGGCCAGTCGGCAAAGCGGTCGGCAAAGTTTTGATAATGCTGCTGAGCGAGCAAGGTGGTGGGCACTAATACCGCGACTTGTTTGCCGCTTTGTACGGCCATAAAAGCGGCACGCATGGCCACTTCGGTTTTACCAAAACCGACATCACCGCAAACCAAACGATCCATGGGGCGTGGCGAACACATATCTTTAAGTACGGCATCAATGGCGCTTTGCTGGTCGGGCGTTTCTTCGTAAGGAAAGCCTGCGCAGAAACGTTCGTAGTCTTTATCTGGCTCGTTAAAAGCAAAGCCTTTTTTTGCTTCACGGCGAGCGTAAATATCCAATAGCTCAGCGGCGGTATCGCGGATTTTTTCAGCGGCTTTGCGTTTGGCTTGAGCCCATTTATCGGTGCCGAGTTTATTTAAATTGACGTTCGCTTCTTCAACGCCACCGTAACGGGAAATTAAATGCAGTGAAGAGACAGGCACATAGAGCTTGGCGTTATCGGCGTAAGCCAAAACTAAAAACTCATTAATTTGCCCGCCCGCTTCGAGTGTTTCTAAGCCTAAGTAGCGGCCAATGCCGTGATCCAAATGCACCACTGGGCTGCCAGGCTTTAATTCGCTTAAATCGCGAATGACTAAATCGGCATCGACTTTTTGCTTATGGCGGCGGCGCGTCTGAGCGATGCGCTGACCAAAAAGTTGATTTTCGGTAATGAGGTTGTAATTCAAACCTTCATGGAAAAAATTCGCACCTTGCTCCAGCGGTGCAATGACGATGCCCAGCGAAGCGGTGTCGCCATAGAAACTGTGCCAGTCGGAATATTCTTTGGCGCGATACTGGATGCGATTTAATAATTCTTTTAAAGCCTCGCGGCGTCCTGCCGAGTCGGCGCAGAATAAAACTTTTTGTTCGCCCACTTCTTTCAGCCAAAAATTTAAACGCTGTGCGGGCTGCTCTAAACGTGCATCGACACTTAAATCGGGTAAGGGTCGGCTGACGAAATTATGCGCACCCGCGCGCATGGGCGCGTCTTCACGACTCCATTGTACGCGCGGATACTGATTGAGCAGAGCAAAAAGCTGATCTTCGGCCAAAAATAATTGCGTTGGCGGCAAAATGGGGCGGTGAATATCGTGACGGCGATTTTCGTAGCGTTCTTCGACGTCTTTGCGCCACGCTTTGGCAGCTTCTTCCATGCGACTGTCTTGAATGATGAGCGTTTTTTTCGGCAGGTGTTCAAAGAAATGCCCGAGGTCATCGGCAAAAAATAACGGTAAATAATATTCCACCCCAGCAGTGGCGATGCCTTGGCTGACATCCATATAAACGGAGCAGGATTTTGGGTCTTGCGGGAAAAAATCGAACCAGCGACTTTTAAAAATACGAATGGCACTGGCGTTAAGCGGAAACTCACGCGCAGGCAAAATGCGAATGGAAGAAACTTTATCTAAAGTACGCT
>JAYRHO010000170.1:0-1915 GCA_041907245.1 Saccharospirillaceae bacterium | reverse complement strand
TGATCGTGCACGGCACAGGCTTTAACTGGCCTGATAACGATCACTTCCGTGTGGTGTTCTTGCCTCGCCCCGAGGATTTAACGCTGGCACTGAGCAAAATGCGCACCTTCTTTGAAGGCTACAAGCAGCTGCCCTAATGCTTGATGTTCATATCAACGACTTTTGGAAAGATTGCGCGGCCATTTTGCTTTTGGGGCTGCGCCACTTTCCAAGACAGCAAACGCTCTATATTGAAGACATTTCAGGGCCCGACGACATGGACGAGTTTGGCCTGCACAGCCCCCGTCATTTGGCGGCTCTGGGTGCGGTGCAATGGCTCAAAGACGAAGGCTTTATCCGCTTTTCGCATTTTGATCGACAAGAATCGGTCGATGACTTTGTGCTTTGCGCTAAAGCCTTTTCACGCCTGTTGCAACAGCAAGACGGCAGCGCCCTATTTCAAACCTTGGAATACGCTTTTTTGCAAAAAGACTCGGCCTGGCTCGAAAAATTGATGCAGCAATTCTTACTCGACAATTCAGCTACACGCTAACGAAAACCCCGCCTTTAAAAGCCAATCCGCACCCTGCACCTGAGTGTGATGCAGATCACGGCGCAGCGGATAATCCTTGCGCAGGGCATCAAAACGCTGCGCCAAACCTTCCTCTGAAGCACAAGCTATGCGCATCCGCGCTGTGTCGCCACGCAAGTCATACACCGCCCGCACCGCACTCCATAGGCTCTGCTCGGCATCGGCCGTCGCGGAAAACCTCAGCTCCTTTACGGCAGGTTCTGGCAGAAAATCCACCAATTTTTTGAGCGCAGGACGCCCCAAATACTGGCACAAGGCTTGATAAATCCGCTCCGTGCCTGCCATTTTGCCGTCCAGCGAATAGCCTGCAATATGAGGCGTGGCCAAGAAGCAGGCGCGTACCAGCTCAACATCGGGAGTGGGTTCGTTTTCCCACACATCCAAAATAGCGGTAAAACTGGGCGTGCTGCGCAAATGCGCAAGCAAGGCGGCGTTATTCACCACCGCTCCGCGCCCTGCACTGATCAAACAAGCATCGGGGCGCATCTGCTTAAGCTGAGTCAAACCGATTAAGTGCTTGGTTGGATGGCGGCCTGATTGCGTCAAGGGCGTATGCAAACACAATACATCGGCCTGCAAAGCCTCGGCAAGCGTCACCAAGGGCCCGACCTCTTGCGCACTTTTAAAGGGATCGACCGCCAGCACTTTTAGGCCCAGCGCCTCTAACCGCTGGCGCAGCTTAAAGCCGACATTGCCCACGCCCACTATGCCTACCGTTAAAGAAAGCAACGAACGCGATTGGCTTTCGGCAAAGGAGCACAGCGCACTGAGCACATAATCCACTACAGACTGCGCATTGCAACCAGGCGCGCTGGCAAAATGCACCCCTTGCCGCTGCAAATAAGCTTGATCGACGTGATCGGTGCCTATGGTGCAAGTGCCGACAAACTTAACCTTGGTGTTTTTTACAAGCGCCTCATTGACCTGAGTGACCGAGCGCACCAAAAGCACGTCTGCATCCTGAAGCTGTTGCGCACTGAGGTTGCGCCCAGAAGTGCGCGTTAATTCGCCCAGATCGGCGAAAAACTCGTCCAACAGTGGAATATTCTCATCGGCAAGGATTTTCATAAGAGGGCATCGGCAAAAAAAGAAGGCGTATTTTACTGTCTAGCAGGAAATCTCGGTAGCCAAGTGCGGTTGATTTTCACTTAGGCACACCAAATAGAATCATTCATAGTAAAAATATCGAACATAAGCAAAATAACGTTCACTTATACCTTATTGCAGGCGTCGCTTCCTTAAAAAAGCCCCCGCTTTCCCCTATAATCCGCGCACGCATTTCTGTGTGTCCAACTAACCGCCGTACTTTTAAGGCGCAATCCTGAAAGTCGGTATAACAAAACG
>JAYRHO010000169.1:0-5200 GCA_041907245.1 Saccharospirillaceae bacterium | reverse complement strand
CCGGTACGGATCCGGATCACCTGCTCAATGCTGGAAACAAAGATTTTGCCATCACCAATACGGCCCGTGTAGGCGGCTTTTTTGATCGCATCGAGAGCGGCTTCGAGTTGAGCTTCAGGCAGCACCACTTCAATTTTTACTTTGGGCAGAAAATCCACCACATATTCAGCGCCGCGATATAGCTCGGTATGCCCTTTCTGACGCCCAAAGCCTTTTACCTCGGTAACGGTAATGCCCTGTACGCCAATATCGGACAGTGCTTCACGCACATCGTCGAGCTTAAAGGGTTTGATAACCG
The DNA here is from genome assembly GCA_041907245.1 of Saccharospirillaceae bacterium. GTDB lineage: Bacteria > Pseudomonadota > Gammaproteobacteria > Pseudomonadales > Oceanobacteraceae > Venatoribacter. Next base: position 4,902 of record JAYRHO010000169.1, on the reverse strand, counting down.
CTGCGATCAATTTCATGTTGTTCTCCAGGATTTAAATTGCCGCACATTCTATGCCTTTTTCCTGCGGCTGTTTAGCACTTGGCTTTGTGCTAGGATGCTTTTTTTTCACCGAGAACACATCATGAACCCAGCTCAAATTCGCAGTAAAGTGGACGAAATCCTACAACAAAGCCCCTTTGCAGGGATCAACGACGACCTTAAGCTGCTGCTGCAAAGCCAGCTCAACAACTTGCTAAATAAAGCCAATCTGGTCACGCGTGAAGAATTTGATGTACAAGTGGAGGCACTGCGTCGCACTCAGGCCAAGCTTGTTGAGCTTGAGGAGAAGCTAAAACAATTAGCCTAGATCCGTTTTAGTGTGCTGCGAATCTGGCACAAAGCGCCAAGTTTTTTCATTTTTCTGCAAGTATTCAAGCCACTTATCATAGGGCAGCGCAGGCGACCAGTAATAGCCCTGCCCTATGTCACAACCCATCAGCCGTAATTGCTCTAAACTGGCAATGGTTTCCACACCTTCGGCCACAGTGCGTAAACCTAAACTGTGAGCCATTTGAATCATCGCCTGAACCAAAGGCTCATCGCGCACCGACACCCCCAGTGCTGTAATAAAAGACTTATCTATTTTTAAACTGCGCGCATTGAACTGACGTAAATAACTTAAATTGGAATAGCCCGTACCGAAATCATCAATGGCAATGCTCACCCCCATGGCGACGATGGCATCCAATTGTTTTTGAATGCCGTCTTCATCGTTGATCAATAACGATTCGGTCAGCTCCAGCTCCAAAGCGCAAGCAGGCAAGCCTGTACGCGTTAATATCTTTTCGATTTGCTTGGGCAAACTGGCATCACGAAATTGCACATAGGATAAATTCACCGCGACTTTTATATCAATAAAGCCCGCCTCTCGCCAACGCATGGCATCCAAGCAGGCTCGCTCCAATACCCAAGCGCCAATTTCAGCAATCAAACCGCTGCTTTCTGCCAAGGGAATAAAATCAACTGGAGCAATAAAGCCGCCACTGGCTTGTGGCCAGCGAATTAATGCCTCACAACCACTGGTGCGATTTTCTTTTAAATCAAACTTAGGCTGATACCAAACCTGGAACTGTTGCTCGGTTAAGGCTTCTCGAATTTTTTTAAGCAGCTGGTATTTGTCGATATTGATGCGATCTAAATCTTCATCATAAAAACTAAAGGTGTTTCGCCCTTTGGTTTTGGCATGATACATAGCCAAATCCGCAGCACGGCAAAGCTCAGAAAAACTCTGGCCATGCTCGGGTGCGATAGCAACACCAACCGACCCTGAAATATCAATTTTATTCTGCATAATATGGAAAGGCAGAATGGCCGCTTTTAATAATTTATCAGCGTCTTCTTCCAAAGATTTTTTTAACTTTTTTTCACCACGGTCTTTAACCGCTTTTATCCATAAAAACTCATCCCCACCAAAACGGCAAAGAATATCATCCGCTGCTGCTAAGGCCTGTAAGCGCTGCGCCAGCTGTTGCAAAACCAAATCACCCGCAGCGTGGCCGAGTGAATCATTAACAGGTTTGAAATTATCTAAATCGAGAAAAAATACCGCCAAACTTTCCTTTTGGCTTATGGATTTATCGTAAAGGCTTTCAAAATAGTTTTCGGCATAACGGCGGTTGGGCAACCCCGTAAGCTGATCTTGGTTCGCCAGCTGTACTATGGTTTTTTCGCGCTCTTTAACACGATTATTTTCATCGCGCAAAGACAGCATTAGACGGTGCATGTCTTTAACCATTAAAAATACGCTAAAGCCCGTCACCAAAAAAATGACATTAACATAAACCAAGTGGGAATAAGTGACGGTTGGGAACACCATATGAAAGTGCCCTTGCACCGTCATAATGGCGATAGTCGAACTGTAAACAATAATTGCCAGCAACAACCCCGCAAACAAATAGCTATTACCCAGCATGGCTGCCATCACCAGCACCAAGGGATAGCCCAACATGCCAATATCATGAATCCCGCCAGAAACCGCGATCAAAATAGACAGCATGACAAAGATATCGGTCAAGAGCAGTGTCGCCGACAAAGTAATACGCTGTTGTTTGGCAAACCACCCCGCCAAGAGCATCACGCACATCGCCGCCATTAAAATCGGTTGCGTACTGCCCTTAGCCACCAATAAAGCCAAACCTAGGCCTGAGGTCGTTGCTATCGCAATCTGCCACAGTCGTTTTGCCCGCTTTTCAGCGAGCTGCTCAAAGATCTCTTTGCTTTTGCCATTGATATCTTGAATCGACATAAGCGCCTCCCAAAACACTCAAGGAACTATAGATAGGAATGCCTGCCAGCGCACAATTTCGAGAGCTGACTTTCTCACTCCCTGTGTCCGATTTCGCCAACAGCAATCAGCATCATTAGAAAATATTATTAATGCAGATTAAAAACATTCATTTTTATTATGACTAAAAGCGCATCTACACTAGCTGCAATCAAGAACAGACGGAGCACCCGATGGATTTTCAACTTTCAGCCAAAGCCCGAGATTATGTGCAGCGCGTGCGCGAATTTATGCGCAGCGAGATCGAGCCAATCGAAGGTCAATTTCTGCAAGAGCTGCATAGCCTAGATAACCAATGGACGGTGCTACCCATCATCGAGGAGCTCAAAGCCAAGGCCAAAGCGCAGGGTTTGTGGAATATGTTTCTGCCTGATCCGCACCTAGGCGCAGGTTTAACCACGCTGGAATACGCTTCGGTCGCAGAACTCACTGGCCGCTCCTTTATTGCCCCCGAAATTTTTAACTGCAACGCCCCTGATACGGGCAACATGGAAGTGCTGGAAAAATACGGAAGCAAAGAGCAGCAAGAACAGTGGCTCAAGCCTTTGCTCGCTGGTGAAATTCGCTCGGTGTTTTGCATGACCGAGCCTGCGGTGGCGTCATCTGATGCCACCAACATGGAAGCCACCGCCACCATCGAAGGCGATGAAATCGTGCTCAATGGCCGCAAATGGTGGAGCACCAACCTGGGCCACCCTAACTGCAAAGTGGGCGTTTTTATGGGGGTCACGGATGCCAGCGCCCCCAAGCACAAACAGCATTCCATGGTGCTCTTTCCACTCGATGCCAAGGGCGTAACCATCGAGCGCATGCTGCCCGTATTTAATGCCTTGGATGAGCCCTATGGTCATGGCCAAGTGAATTTTGACAGTGTGCGCGTGCCGCTCAGCAATTTAATTGCAGGGGCTGGGCGCGGCTTTGAAATTGCCCAAGGCCGCCTAGGCCCTGGCCGCATTCATCACTGTATGCGCCTAATCGGTATGGCCGAACTGGCGCTGGAGCTGATGTGTAAGCGCGCACTCACCCGCACTGCCTTTGGCAAGCCGCTGGCTAAACTCGGCGGCAATATGGATGTGATTGCCAACGCCCGCATCAAAATTGATCAAGCGCGTATGCTGGTGCTCAAGGCCGCATGGATGATTGACCAAGTGGGTGCAGAAGGCGCGATGAGTGAAATTTCCCAAATAAAAGTGGTCGCTCCCAATGTCGCCCAAGAAGTGGTGGACGCCGCCATTCAAATGCACGGCGGCGCGGGACTAACCAACGACTTTCCTTTGGTGGGCTTATTTATGGCCGCCCGCGCCCTGCGCTTAGCCGACGGCCCTGATGAAGTGCATCGGATGGTGGTCGCACGGCAGGAGCTGAAGAAGTATAGGTAGTTGGCGCTGGGCGTTGGGCGTTGGGCGTTGGGCGTTGGGCGTTGGGCGTGGATTATTTTTCGTAGGTTCGACCTCTGTGTCGAACTGAGCCTGGAGTCGAGGGCTGGGCGCGGTGCAGAGACAGGCGCTGGCGGTGAGCGGATAGCCTAAGCCAAGTGTGTGTGGCAAGGATGCCACACTCAAGCCCCCAAGGAAGGGTTCACGGCGTCTTGGCGAAGGCTATCCCGAACAAAGCCACAAGCCTGCCACAGAGCTCGATATTTATGGCAAGCGTACGAAAGAAGAGAACTTTATGAAAAACATTATTATCACCGGCGCAGCCAGCGGTTTAGGTCGCGCACTGGCATTAGAATTTGCACAGCAAGGCGCGGATATTTGCGTGGCCGATATTAACGAGCAAGGCGCACAAGAAACCATCGAATTAATTGAAAAGCTGGGCAGCAAAGCCTGGTTTTTTAAACTCGATGTACGCTTTGAAAGCGAGTGGCAAAAATTATTGGCCGCAGTAAAAGAGCGCTGGAATAAAGTGGATTTAGTCGTTAATAACGCAGGCGTGGCGACAGGCGACCGCATTGACGCAGGCGAATGGGCTTGGTGGGAATGGATTGTCGACATTAATTTAAAAGGCGTGGCCTTGGGTTGTCGTACCTTTACACCAATGATGAAAAAGCAAGGCTTTGGTCAGTTTTTAAACGTGGCTTCTTTGGCGGGATTATTAAAATTGCCGTCTATGGCCTCTTACAACGCCACGAAAGCAGGCGTGATTGCCATTTCAGAAACCATGCATTTTGAACTCATGCCCTATGGCATAGGCACCACTGTATTGTGCCCCAGCTTTTTCCGCACCAATTTAAATGCAGGCATGAAAACCTCCGACCCCGACATGCTGAAATTTGTCGATAAAGTCTTTGAAGCCTCGGAATTAAACGCCACCGACATCGCCAAAATCGCACGCCTGGCGCTGGAGAAAAATCAGCTCATTTGCAACCCGCACAAAGACGGCCGTAAAGCCTATTTTATTAAGCGCTTTTTGCCGTTCTTGTTTAACAAGCAGATGATAAAGATGGCGCAGGGGCTTAAAAAACGGGAGAAGCCGAAAGCCTAACGCATGGCGCATGGCGTTGGGCGTTGGGCGTTAGGCGTTAGGCGTTAGGCGTTAGGCGTTAGGCGTTAGGCGTTAGGCGTTGGGCGTTGGGCGTT
>JAYRHO010000168.1:0-5024 GCA_041907245.1 Saccharospirillaceae bacterium | reverse complement strand
AACCGCCACCAACGGCGGTGAAAACGCCTTTTTGGTTGAATTGGTGCAGGCGGGTTTGTTTGCCTTGATCAATATCCCAGAGGAGCAAGTTCGCCCTATGCTCGGCGCTATGTGCCCCAACATTCTTTTCCCTTATTTGCGTGAAAGTTTGGACAGCTTAGTGATTAAGGGCGGCTTCCCAGCGTTGATGCTAGCGCCAATCAACTTCGATGCGCTCTATCAGCAGCGTTTAGCGCAAGAGCAAGCTCAGGCGCAAACCGAAACCACGCACTAAGACCCACCCTCATAACCCAGTTGTCGCCATGCTTCGTAGATCATGACGGCAACGGAGTTCGATAAGTTCATGCTGCGGCTGTTGGGCAGCATGGGCAGTCTCAGCCAATGCTCAAAGGGAATACCCATGCGCACGGCTTCAGGCAGGCCGCGTGTTTCGGGGCCAAAGATCAAATAATCCCCTGCTGCAAAGGCAACACTGGAATGCGCGCTGCGCCCTTTGGTGGTGAGCGCAAACAGGCGCTTAGGCTGTTCGCTGGCTAAAAAACTGGCGTAATTTGGGTGAGTTTTAACTGTGGTGTATTCGCTGTAATCCAAGCCTGCGCGGCGCAGGGCTTTTTCTTCCATCTTAAAACCTAAGGGTTCAATCAGATGCAAAGTGCAGCCAGTATTGGCGCACAGACGGATGATGTTGCCCGTATTGGGCGGGATTTCAGGCTCAAATAAAACAATATGAAACATCAGCGTGCAGGTCTTGGGGCGATACGGTTATTGATGCTGGCGCGTTGGATATGAATGGTCACGGTGTTGCTGGAAATCAGCGTCTTGCCCTGTTTGTCGCGCACGACAAATTGCAAGCCATGAGAGCCGCGATCCATGTTGCTTAAAGATACAGAGGTCTGGCGTCCTTCTTGAATGACGTTGCCGTTATCCAGCAAATACAGCGTATCGGCTTCGCGCAGATTGGGCACCAGCACGCCAGAAATATCGACGTTACCGCCTTGGCCAATATTGAAAACTTGGTCGTTGGAGGGGCTTAGGATGCTTAGGCTGGTGTAGCTGAAACTGGGCTCGTTGGCCTTGGCGGGGCTGTTGAGGCTGGTGTTGGGCGTGAGCGCGGGAATGGAGGGCAACTCTTTAACCTCATGGCGCTCGGAGCTGGCGCTGGGGCGATCACTGAAGACGACATTGCCGTTGGCATCGCGGCTAACATAGACCTCAGTAGCAAAACTTAAGCTGCTTAATAAGCTGAATAAAATAGTGAAAATAATTGGCATAATTCCCTGTCTTGAGCAAATGGCGGTTGTGGTAGGTGAAGCTAGCACAGCTTCTTGCTATCCTGCACCCCTTATTTTTTACGAGGTCGAACGATGGATTATCTTACCCTAAAACACGCCCACGCAGGCTTGGCGTATTTAAGTTTAATGCTGTTTGCGGTGCGTTTTGCGCTGTTTTATTTTTCGTCCAAGTGGCGCAGCAATAAAGTGCTGAAAATAGTGCCTCACGTTATTGATACCACCCTCTTTGTCTTTGCCATGATGATGCTTTTTTCTGCCAGTTTTGGCCTAAGCCACGCTTGGGTTTTGGCGAAAGTATTGGGCTTGTTGATGTACATCGGCTTTGGCGTGATGGCCATTCGCAAAGGAAAAACCTGGGGTTTTGCGGGCGCTTTGGCCTGCTACGGTTATGTGCTGGGCGTAGCTAAAACCAAAAGCGTGCTGTCTTGGCTGCTGCTTTTGAATTAATGCGTGGTTTGAACGCATTTTAAACTAGAAAAAACATTCACCTTGAACATAAGTATTTTTTTATTTACCTGTGCTTAATCTTGAGCAAAATGCGCGCCCAATGGGCGCAGTTGCCCTTGCTAGAGGTGAATATGAGCAACGATCAACATCATGACCATGAGGATTACGAGGACGAGAGCGTAGAGAAAAGCGCCAAAGCGAAAGGACGCAGTCAAGATTACGAGCAAAAGCGCCGCCGAGCGGAAAAAATTTTAGAGCAGGCGCGATTAAAGAATTTGCTGGGGTATGATATCGACCTAGACGACTAAAGAGGCCTTGCGCCTCTTTTTCGTTTCATCCTCTTTTCTTTTTTTTCTAGGCCAAAAGCATGAATCAGCGTACCGCCTTTCTCGATATTTTAAAGTCTCTCGTGCGCAGCCCTGCGGTGGTGGGTGCGGAGCATTCCTTCTTTCGCGTACTGCAACGCGAACTGGAAGAGCGCGGTGCAAAGGTGACTTGGTACGAAGGTGTGCTGGTGGCACAGGGTAAACAGCCCATGAGTCTGATGCTGTCGGCGCACATCGACCGTCACGGTTTGGTCTGCACAGGCCCCAACGAATTTCAGTACGCGGCCTTTGTTTCAGGAGGGCGCTCGGATCTGCTGGGTAACTCGGTTTCCGAGGAACTAATGAAGCAAATCGTGGATCGCTTTACCGATGTCGGTGTGTTTGCGTATGAGCCTTGGTCGGGTGCCTATCGTGGGCGCGGTAAAATTGAGCACGCTTATATTTGCCCGTATCGCAACAACCTGATTTTTGAACTATCGGATATGCAGCATTTGGTGGCAGGCACGCCTGTGGCTTTTCGCGATAGCTTGCGTGTCGAAAATGGCCATTATTTAGGCCAGCTCGATAACGTCTTAACGGCGGCGATGTTGGTGTATTTGTTTGAGCTGGGCTTTCAAGGCACGGCCTTTTTTACCGCGCAAGAAGAAGCAGGGCGCAGCTGGCGTTATTTGTTGGAGTGGTTCCGCCGCTTTGGTGGCTCTACCAACCAGCTGGTGGTGGTGGATACCAGCCCCTTCCACGACGAAGAGGCCGCCAATAAACAGCTTCTGGTGCTGCGCAACCGTGATGCCAACGCCAGCTTTAACGTGGAGCTTACCGCTAAGCTTGCGCGTGAGTGTGAAAACTTGGGCATCACTTACTGCTACAAGGACGAATACATCGAAGCGCAAAATAAGCTCAATAAAGAGCAGGGTTTGCCCAAAAAATCCGTTGGTAGCACCGAGATGGGGCGCATCATTGCCGCCTCGGGTGGGTTGGTGGATGGCACTACCTTGCAAATTCCGACGACGGGCTATCACACCATGGACGAGAGCGCGACCGAGGCCGCCTGTGATGCGTTTTTGCGTCTGCTGTGCGTAATGGCCGATTTGCCCTATCCGTATTGGACTTACGATCCCATTGCCTAGAGCTTGGCCTTAAGGATGTGGTGGCCAAACTCAGTGGCTATGGGGCCAAGGTAGGCTTGGTCGCTTTGCTCTAAAGCTTCGACCAAGGCAGGGGGTAATTGCTCGGCTTGGTGGTAGCCTGCAAAGCCTTGATTTTGCCCAGAGGGGCAGGCCGAATACTCTTGCGCTAAAGCGGCAAAATCTGCACCCAGTTGCAATTCTTTTAATACATCCTGAGCCAGTAATGGGCTTTTCAATAAAATATGGTGCAGGGCTATCAGGCTCATAAGCGTTCCTAAAGGGTTGAGTGTAAAAAAGTGTAGCCCGAGCCCGTTAAAACGCTATGTTGCGCCCGCTGCATTTGGCGAAGCCTTGGGCATCCGTTATGCTAGCGGCAAAAATCGTACAGGATTAACCATGTCCGACTCCTACATCTCCATGCGTAACATGTCCTTTTATCGGGGTGAGCGCGCTATTTTTAAAGACCTGAATTTGGATCTGCCGCGCGGCAAAATCACTGCCATCATGGGGCCAAGCGGTACGGGTAAAACCACACTGCTGCGCTTAATTGGTGGGCAGTTGGCTCCTGATGCGGGTGAAGTGCGCGTTGCAGGGCGTAACCTACAAAGCCTGTCGCGCACCGAAATGCTGACTTTGCGCCGCGAGCGCATGGGTATGCTGTTTCAGGCGGGAGCGCTTTTTACCGACTTGAGTGTTTTCGACAACGTCGCTTTCCCGCTGCGCACTCACACTAAGCTGCCTGAAAGTATGATTCGTGATTTGGTGCTTATGAAGCTTGAAGCAGTGGGCTTGCGCGGTGCGCGCGATTTGATGCCCGCCGAGCTTTCAGGCGGCATGGCCAGACGCGTGGCTTTGGCGCGCTCGGTGGCGATGGATCCTGAACTTATTATGTACGACGAGCCATTTGCAGGCCTAGACCCAGTGTCCATGGGCATGATTGTCAAACTGATTCGCGGGCTGAATCAGGCCTTGGGTTTAACCAGCTTGTTGGTGTCGCACGATGTGCAGGAGTCGTGCAGCATTGCCGATTACGTCTGCGTGCTCTCAGGTGGCAAAGTCATAGGTTTTGGTACGCCACAAGAGCTTAAAGACAGCAGCAATGCCGAGGTGCGGCAGTTCTTACGCGGTGAGCCTGATGGCCCCATTCCTTTCCATTTTCCTGCGGGTGATTACGCGCAAGATTTATTAGCAGGGGCAAACTGATGTGGATGTTTAAGCAGCTACAAGCCTTAGGCCAAGAAGGTGTGCGCACGATGGAAGCCATGGGGCGGGCGGCTTTTTTGCTGTTGCGTTCCTTAACCTGGGGCGGTCCTGGCAGTGCCACTTGGCGTGATCTGGTCAAGCAAATTTACTCGGTGGGCGTGCTGTCGCTGCTTATTATTGTGGTGGCGGGCTTTTTCGTCGGTATGGTGCTGGGCTTGCAAGGTTTTACCATCTTGTCGAACTTTGGCTCGGTATCGGCTTTGGGCACCTTGGTATCCTTAACCATTTTGCGTGAATTGGGGCCTGTAGTAACAGCGCTGCTTTTTGCAGGGCGCGCAGGCTCGGCACTGACCGCAGAAATCAGCCTGATGAAAGCCACCGAGCAGCTTTCGGCGATGGAAATGATGGGTGTGGATCCGCTTAAGCGCGTGATTACCCCGCGCCTGTGGGCGGGCATTATTTCCCTGCCCATACTGACCGCGCTGTTTTCTTTGGTGGGGATTTTTGGCGGTGCTTTTGTGGCCGTGGATTTAGTCGGAGTGGATACAGGCGCCTACTGGGGCAATATGCAGGCGGCGGTGCAGTTTTACGAGGATGTGGTCAAGGGGCTGATTAAATCCGTGGTCTTT